>JAKUNY010000133.1 GCA_022451765.1 Candidatus Poseidoniaceae archaeon | reverse complement strand
ATGTACGTAACTCGCTGATCGTCTATCATTCCTCTTCGTTTGATTTGAAGGGAGTAAAAATACCAACGTCCTCGAGAACATCGGAGGCACCCGGTAAGACCGAGAGAACATCGTCTGTGCGCAGCCCAGTTGCCTTGTAGATTTGATTGGCAAGTTGCTCTTTTTTTGTTTGACCAGGTGCTAGGATAGCATAACGCTGACATCGATGCTTAATCGATGGAACGGTCCCACCCATGAGCAGTGGGACTCCATTGATTGCAACCAATCCAACTCCCATCTGGACGTCCAGATCTTTGAACCATTGCCGTTGTCCTCGAACGATGAAGGCGCCCCTGCCGACATATTCACCCGTTTGGGCTGACTTTGATACTTGGGCTGGTTTTACCGCAAACACTGTTCCGTGGGCCCCTCCCCCGTTCCATGCCCGGCTCCAGCAAAGCGCAAGGGTTGCAGCCTCCTCCAGTTTATCATCGGTTATCCGCTCATCACCAAGTTTGTCGACGAGTTTGAAGGAAGGAACACCGGGAGGTAATTGGCCAAAAGGTTCCTCCACCAGCGCAAAGCCCTGCGCTGCACGTAGACTGCAACTGGGAGCTCCATGGATGTCGGCATGGAGGTACATGTCGCTGCCAGAAAGATGTTTCTTGACAACGGAATCGTTGCCTTTCGCATCACGACCACCAACCAAGAGATGCCCGCCTGAAATCATGCTCCATCGATGTTGTTCAAACCAAAGACGCTTTGACCGTCGAACGGTTTGTAACCTGCCACTGGCTTTCTGTTTTGCTTCTTTCTTTCGTGCACGCTTGAGTGCGACCTCGGTGTCTGTAAGTGCCGTTGTTGCACCCGATGTCTTGTCTTTTTGTTTGCGTGCTGCTTCGAAGTAACGTTGCGCATTTTGATGCACGGATGCATCGAGATGAAGCGTGAAAACCTGTCCAGGTTGACCTTCCTCATTCGGAAGCCTCACCATCATCGTCCGATCTGCAGCGTTTCCTGAATCGACCCACGGATTCTCCTTTAGACCTTTCAAAACAAGCTTCCAGCCTTGCTTCTGCACAGCATCTCTCGCTTGTTGTAGAATTGTCTCGACATGTGTCCAATGTTCTTGAATAGCATGTCCAATCGCTTGTTGTTTTTCGATTTTCTTGGCAAATCCTTCCAGTGCCTGTTCTTGTTGTTTTAATCGCCGCTCCAATTTTTCCGCTTCTGAGGAATGACCACGACCAGGTGCAGCAGCATCCAATTTTTCTTGTTCTCGACGAGCAAGCGCGTTTGCATCGTGATGGCCTTTCCAAGCATCAATTGCACTGCAAAGGCTTGGGAATTGATAGGAAATCGCATCAGAATGCGCAGGAAGAAGAAGTGGAGTAGCTTCTTTGGCAGTTTCTCGAACGGCCGTAATTGAGGCTGCATCAAGTACTTCCATCCTCGTAATCGCTTGGAGTGTTTTCTTGTCCTAATCCGGTGTGGATTTGAGAATAAGGTGGCCGATTCGACTTGCATTTAGTTCATTCAAAAAGTGAGACAAGGAATTCAAAACCAGTGTTGGATCAACATCCTCCGTCGAACTGTTGGGCTCGAGTCCAGCATACTCACAAACAGCATTTGCATAAACTCCGCCGAGATTGATTCTACCACCGAGTGTTGAAACGAGGTCACGATCTGAATCATCGAATGCTTGTTTGAGGGTGTCAAGCGTGAGCATGTGTGGGTCGATTGCTGCCGGTGGAGGAACATAGATTTCCCCTTTTTTGATGGTCCTCCCTGCGTAACTTGCATGCGTTAATGGTTGGATGATGATGTCGTTTTCGTCCAGCAAGATAACGTTCCCGTTGCGAAACAATTCGACGCTGAGTGAACGCTGCCCGTTTTTTGTATCGAATCGAAACATTAAGACTCGATCGAATCCAAGTTGCTCCACCTTTGTCATTCGAGCATTCTTCAAGTGTTTTCTCAACACCATTGCGAATGACGGGGGTGTCATCGGCATAGGGCGATCTCGTTTTGAAGTGTAAACACGCTGGCCACGAACAATAACCAAATCAAATTGTTCGGCTTCTTTTGGGTTGATTCGAAGAACGATTTGCTCATAATGAGGCATGTAGGCTTTCTTGACATAGGCCCCCGACCATGCATCAAGTTCGAGCGAAACAGCACGAACATCAAAGCCAGTCATTGCGTCTTTCATGTCAACCCCTCTTAATCCACAAACTTCAACAGTACTTTACCAATGTTCTTTCCATCATGGATGTGTTGGTGAGCTCTTGCAACATCTTTTGCATCATGAACCGAGTCAATGATTGGTGTCAAAGCACCTTCTTTGATTCCCCGAAGGATGTTCTGCATTTGCTCTTGCATTGCTTCCTCGTCACTCCATGTACCCATGTGAACACCAAACACACCCTGATTTCTTGACATCATCAACATTGGATCGAATCGTGGTCGACTTCGTAGAGCTTTGAGAGCTTTCCAGAGCGACCGCTTCGATGACGGAGCTGCCGATGACATGCCATAGGTGTACAATTTCCCACCTTGAGCAAGAACGGATAGACTTCGCTTGAGGTGTCCTCCGCCAATTGGATCGAGGATGTGATCAACACCTCGACCGTTGGTTTGAGAGCGAATAATTTCAACGAAATCTTCGTTGTGTCGGTCGATTGCAACTGCATCATAAGATCGAAGGATGTCGGCATTCCCTGCCGATGCTGTTGACCAAACGTTGGCAATACCTGCCCATTGACAAAGTTGCAGCGCTGCTGTTCCAACACCACCACCTCCACCATGAATAAGCACAGAATCGGTTGGTTTCAGATTTCCGAGATGGTGAAGCATGTGATGTGCGGTCATGTAAGTCACGGGCATTGAAGCAGCTGCTTCAAGTGAGATTTCATCAGGGATTGGCAAAGTCCTCGAAGCATCCGCAATGACGTGGCTTGCTTGACCTCCTGTACGCATTAATCCAACAACTCTCTGTCCGATTTCGAATCCTTCCACACTCTTGCCCATTGCGTGAACCACGCCACTTACTTCGTAACCCGGCGTGAACGGGAACGGCGGCCTTGGCCGATAGAACCCAAGTCGCATCAGTGTATCTGCAAAATTAATCCCAGCGAAGTGTACGGCAATACAAACCTCGTGTTCTCCCGGTTCGGGAATAGGGATTTCTTGGATGTCGAGAACCTTTGGCCCCCCCGCCTTTGTGATTACAACTCGATATGCCATTCAATTCTCCCCTGATATCCATCCTTGACCTGTTTGTTGCACACGCCCAGAGCGTTCATGCGAAAGAAGGTGAGCAAGTGTCTGATCCTGAGCAAGACCCGGATGTGCATCAGGAGTATTGGCGTAGGCCTGTACGGAGATTTCTGATACAGTGGTGAGGCCCGAATCGACTGCATCAAGCACGCGCTGATGACGCTCCTTTCGATGCTTGATGTAGTAAGTGAGGGTTTTCTCAGGCAAGGAGATGACCGGCCCGTGGCTCGGGAACATCAAATGGGGTTCCATATCCCTGAGGCGCTGAAGTTGTTCGATGTAAAGGTCCATGTCGCCGGTTCCCGGAGGTATGAGGATGGTTCCGATTCCTGCGACCATGTCGCCAGCAACAAGGCCCGCTTTGGAAAGGAGGCAAATGTGACCAGGATGATGGCCAGGTGGGATGAGAACGGTCCATTCTTGATTTCCCAGCTGAAGTAGTTCTCCATCGGCAATAATTCGGTCACAATGCACAGTTTTCGAAGTGTATTCACTCCCCCACACGGGTACATCAAAGGCTTCGCGGAGTAAATCCATGTCGCCAATGTGATCACCGTGTGAGTGCGTGAACAGGATGGCGATGAGATCTCCATGATGACGGTCCACTGCCTCGGCAAGTTGCTCCATCCCTTCACGCATTCTACAAGCAGGGTCAACGAGTACAAATTCACCTTCTGGGTCTCCGACGAGATAGGCATTGGTGTGATCAGCAGGAGGAAGTGTAGCAGTTTTGACTGGGACAACTTCGACACCATGAGCGAAAAGGATTGACCTCCGACCCGGTTGACGCTTCTGTACATCCTCAGCTGCTCGAACGATGTTTCCATCGAAGTGACGCAAGGTCCGTTCAACTTCCATCAAAAGCGTGACGACGGGAGGAGCGACGCGAATCTCATGCATCTTCCATCGGCTGAGCATGTCGGATGGTCGCATCCATTCAAAGGCTGTAAATTCGGTTTGCATATCTGTGGAAGGATTGAACTCCTGATTTCCAATGTGCAAATGGTAGAACGTATTCTCGAACTGCATAGGCCCAAATGGAGGCGTTGTTCGACTCGAGATGTGCCTCAATTCAGAGGTGTTTGTGACGAGCGTTTCTTGTTTGAGAGCGTTGATGAAAGCAAGCTTATCTTCGAGAATGGTCTTGCGTAGTCCAGCATCAACAACAGTGATTGATGATCCGTTTGGAACCACACCCAATTCTTCGCTCATCTCTCGAACAACAGCCACAACGGATGAAGTCGAGCCGCTTGTCGTGTTCTGAACAAACGCCTCCCCTTCATGGTCTGTTCTGGAAACACCTCCTCCTGGAAATGCCCAGTAACCGGGAAAC
>JAKUNY010000132.1 GCA_022451765.1 Candidatus Poseidoniaceae archaeon | reverse complement strand
AGCGAATTGTGTTCCTTCACTTGCAGTGCTGACCTTCTCCTTTGCTTCACCAGCCCAGATCTCGTAGATGATGTAAATCCAAGCGAGCATACCAACGGCGAACAATGGCCATACCATGCCGTCACTGATTGCACTGATGTCTTCGTTAGCTTCTGCAAGGAAACCAGCAACGAGCATAACGATGGATGCACCAAAGCGCCTCCAAAAGAGAGCGGCGCTAGCGACACCGATAGCAGCAAGAATGAGGTAGAACTCAGAGACTTGCAATGGTACGGTGATCAACCAGTCGATGTATCGCAATACGAGCGGCGAGTCTCCAACACCAGGATGTGATCCATTGTCAGCGTAAGAGTTTGCCCAGTGGTCGCGCATGTATGTGTAGTGGTACCATGCGACACCAGTAACGAGCGCTGCGACAGTCATAGAGGTCTTCCACTTGTCAGCAACGTTGTTTCGCTCCATGATGAAGAAGACAGTCGATGCAAGCATCATAGCTGAAGCAAGCCAAAACGAAACACCAACCATATCGGTGGTGTTTAGTGTTGAATTTGCAGCAGATACTGTCCCAAACGTCAAGAGGGTCAGTAGGGCGGTCAATAGCAGGCTACGTTGTTTTGAGATTAGATTTTTCATGGTTCTCATATTGATAGGAAATATTCTCAAATATATACTTTCGTTTTCTTCTGTAACATTATATGTCGTTTTTTTCACCCATCTGAACGGACCACAGGGCTGTATATCGCCCGTCCAAGGCCAACAAATCTTCGTGTTTACCGTGTTCAATTACTTCTCCACTTTCTAACACCAGAATGGAGTCTGAGTGGCGTACAGTTGACAATCTGTGTGCAACGATGATCGTTGTCCGGTTCTGACTGATTCGGGCAATGCTGCGCTGCAATGCTGCCTCGGTTTCATTGTCAACAGCTGAGGTTGCCTCATCGAGGATAAGAAGGGGCGCATCCTTCAGGACTGCACGAGCGATGGCAATACGTTGTCGCTGGCCACCAGATAGTCGGTACCCACCTTCCCCAACAAATGTATCCCACTGGTTAGGAAGCTCCTCGATGAACTCGAATGCCTCAGCGACATGGGCGGCCTGTTTGACTTCTTCGTCACTTGCATCATTCCGTCCGTACCGTATATTCTCAAGTATTGAAGTTGGGAACAACGTGACGTGCTGAGAAACCAAAGCGATTGAATGACGCAGTGATTCAAGGGTATATTCACTGATATCCTTGTCGCCCCAACGAATGTTTCCTTTGGAAGGTTCAACAAATCGAAGAAGGAATCGTGTAAGCGTGGGTTTTCCTGAGCCAGTTGAACCCCCCACTCCAAGAGTGGCTCCAGCGTGTATCTCAACGCTAAAGTTACTGAAAAGAGGTGTTCGTTCAGGATATCCAAAGTTGATGTTTTCAAATTTCAAAGACGATCCTTTGGCAATATCTTCTTCGAGTATGTGACTTCCGTCCGTTACTTTGCTCGGTTCGTTGAGAAGCGTGAGAATTCGAACTGAAGAGGCCATTGCACGCTGATACAGGGCAAAGGTCTCACCTAGGCGAGTCAATGGCCATAGGAGCCGCTGAGGCATAAATACAAGAACTGAATACGCGCCAACTGCTAATGTACCATCCAAAGCGAGGCGTCCACCGAGCAGCAACGTAGCGGTGAAACCGGCCAGAATCGCCATCCGAATCAGAGGCACAAACGCTGCAGAAAGGCGGATTGCAGATCTGTTTGCGCTTCTGTATTTTTCCGATAGGGAGTGAACTCTCTCCAACTCCATCGATTCATTGGTGAAGGATTGGATAGTCGCCATTCCTGTGAGATCGTTTTCGAGCAATGCGTTCAACTGACCAGCAGTTGCTCGAACATCACGGTAGCGATCTTCGAGCTTCTTTTGGTACAGGAAAGACCCCCAAAGGATGACAGGGATGGGAAGGACTGCAAACAACGCAATCTCCCAGGAAAGATACAAGAACACTGCACCGACGACTATGACGGTTGTTGTAACCTGCAACAAATCGTTCGCACCTTTGTCCAAAAAGCGTTCCAATTGATTGACATCGTCGTTCATTATTGCTAACAAATCGCCTTTCTGGTGATCATCAAACCAGGCCATGGATTGATTTTGTACATGGTCAAAGGTCGTGAGACGGAGATTGTGCTGAACAGTCTGAGCCAGATTTCGCCATAAAACAGCATAGAAATACTCGAACAGTGATTCTAGACCCCAAATAACAAAGGTTGCTACAGCGAGAACAATCAACTGGTTCCACGGATCAACAATCCCCCAGTGAGCCAGTAACGAATCCTCTTTCTGAACGACCACATCTACAGCGACACCAATGAGTAAAGGTGGTGCTAGGTCCCATATTTTGTTCAAAATTGAACACAGTATAGCCAACCGGATCTTATTTTTTGGAGCATCGGACTTACCCAAAATACTACGCAAGGGTTTGTCCACGGTCTGCATGGCTTGGGCTAGAAATCATGGTTTGTGAACCCTTGCTAAACAATATCCACACAATGTTAAATGCTATTGCAGGTTTGACCATCGCATGGATAGTAAGTTGGCCTCTGTGGTTTTGGTTCTGCTTTTGATCGGAGCATCTGTAGCAGTCTTCACAATCTCTTCGAACGATGATGATTCAGATGAAAGTGAGATGACCCAAATTCCGGAAACCTCTGAGGATGACACCCAAACGCAACCAACAAACAATCCACCAGTAATACTTGTTGAAGATAGATCTCTTGATTGGTCAGGGACAAATCATACCTTGGATGGATATGTCGTTGATGAAGAACCAGTGACGGTCGATGTCACGATGCTCAATCTCGATTTCTCAGTGCACGTAAGCACCATCACAACCCAAACCGAATCAAACGGATTCTGGAGCATTGAATTCCCAGAGTCTCTTCCTGGAGAATGGATCGTTCAAATACGGGCAACAGATTCGGAATTGGTGACGATTGAGCGCGTAATCGAATACGTTGTTGCACCCCCGCAGGAAACTGAAGTTTCAATCGTCTTCCAATGGACTGAGCCAAGTGAGAACGATACAATCGGTACAATCTATGGGGCCATACTCCATCAATTCCCGGAGACATGCAGCATAAAGTACCACCCTCTTGGAACAAGCTCTTCAAACTCAATTTTTGGTGATGTCAACACAACAGTTGGAACATACACGCTTCTTATCGATGTTTCTGAGGTTAACAACAAAGGAGATTTGATTGGTGAATGTGGTTTGTTCACCTCTTCATCAGAATCGTTACGAGTCGACCTCCCACTAACGCCATCAGAAACAGATTCTGACAATGACGGAATTCCAGATCTCGATGATGACTGTGACTCTACGCCACCGAACGAACCGGTTTATGGTACTGGGTGCTCTGATTCAGAAACCGATTCTGATAACGATGGTGTGATGAACAATCTTGACCTTTGTCCAGAAACATTGGAGAACCAGGTGGTAAATGCTGACGGATGCTCACAGTATCAACTTGATTCCGACAATGACGGAGTGAGCAACGCCGTTGACCAATGTCCAAATACGCCTTCTGGTGAACAAGTGAATACAGCAGGGTGCTCGAGTTCACAGCTGGATACAGACGGTGATGGTGTTTCAGATAATCTCGACCAGTGCCCAAATACCCCTTTGGGTGAATCAGTGGATAACACGGGATGTCCGCTTGAGCCAGAAGAGCCAGCGGATATTCCGAAGAAAATCCTTGCCTTGCACGGTGGTGGAGAAACAGCATCTGGCCTTGCCTCGCAACAAGGGATGCAAGATCTGGTCGATGCGATGCCTGAATTTGAATTCGTCTTTGCAAGCACGCCCGAAAACAACAACGTTTGGATTCGAGACCCTCCAGGCGGAAAAGGAGAACCAACAACAAGCCCGAATTGGGCTGATACGTCAATTTCGTACCTTGACCAAGTTGTGGCAGATCAAGGTCCATTTTACGCACTTCTGGGCTACTCTCAGGGAGCGGCCATGATTCCAGTGTATCTTGCGAACACGGATAATTCGTTTAATCGGGTCATGCTCTACAACGGATATCTTCCAACGTCGCATGAAGGGTTAATCGACACAATCGAAGCCGTTGAACCGTTTACGACGCCGGCAATGGTGTTTTCCGGTGAAAACGATCAGTGGTTCAAGGATATGGCGCCCGCTCTTGCAGCAAAATTCGCTGGTTCATTGGACTTGCATAGCCAAACTGCTGGACACAATCTACCCTATGAAGACGACGAGCATTTTGATTCAATCCTTACGTTCATTCGCGAAGGAATCGCTCAATACGACCCAACGCAATCATGGCTTTGTGTTGACGGGCAGGGTCCTTGGGTTAAGGATTACAACGGAGATGGGAATGGATACACTGCAAACAACAATGGCGTGAGCAGTCCAGGTGGCAGTGGTTCTGGGCCCTGGTTCCAATGCGAAGTATCCGTCACCGTCCAAAATGGCAACATGGTTGTCCAGAGTAACGGAATTCCAAACCATGATTTCCTAAGTACAATGGGATGCTGCGCTCCTGAGATGGATTACACATCGACTTTCCCACTTAGCCCTGTTAATGATACTGTAGGTGGACATGATACAACAAACTGTCCAGCCTCGGCAGGTCGTTGGGAATGTGTTCCGGATCGCGGTGCAGTGGCAATGTCCGTCAACGGCGCTCCTA
>JAKUNY010000131.1:1196-4725 GCA_022451765.1 Candidatus Poseidoniaceae archaeon | reverse complement strand
ATCACATCCTGCGGAATTGAGGGTCGTTGGAATCACAACGGTTCCAGTCTCATCCCCACTAAGGTCATTGAGGAAAGTACGCAAACCGTGTCCACCAGTGATGACTGAAACACCGGAAACATGGGCATGGTCGACTGCAACAAACGCCTCTGCCTTTGCGACTCGTGCAAGGTCGACAACAAGACGCGCAGCCTTTTGTCGCGTTGGTCCTTCCTTTCCTTCCAACTGCTCTGCCAAGCGCTTGGGAAGTTCCATGAGCAGTCCCAAACATTGGCGCTTCATCAAGACTCGTGTTCTCAACCGATGGTTTTGATACGGTTGATGTCGCTCCAGCAATTATGTCCTCTACTGAGAACAATACACAAGGAGCCCGCCGTGATGAACGAAGTTCGCGTTTTCTATCACGTGAAAACATTGCAAAAATGTTGAAGACAACCGTTGTGCTAAGCGCACTACTTCTATCGATTTGGGCCCTCGTCCTGCATCATTCGATTGAACCACTTGATTCAATCAATGATGGTGAATCATCGATTCTTGTCGAAACCGAAGGGAGGGAAGCAGATGTCTATTGTCCTGAAGGAGGTGCAGATATTTTCCTAGGCACAGACTTCGATGGCGATGGAAGACTGTCTGCTGAAGAAATAACGAGCAGTACAAAGGTCTGTCACGGTCAACAGGGTCTCTCCGGCCCACAAGGACAATCGGGTTTTGACGGCGATAATGGAGCCAATGGAAACTCAAGTCTGGTCAATCTCACGGCCTTATCACCTGGGATTCCATGCCAATATGGAGGCATACAAATCAAATCAGGCGTCGACAACAATCACAACCTCTACCTTGACGAGGAGGAGGTCGAAACCACAGCCCATGTCTGCGATGGACAACTTGGCCTCGAAGGGCCGGAAGGCCAACAGGGCGCAAATGGCTCCGAAGGTTATTCAGCACTTATCGAACAACACCCCGCACCATCCTCAATCTGCCCGCAAGGAATTGTGATGCAATTTGGAGTGGACGACGGTACGGATCGAGCGACGGCGAGCGATGGTATCCTTCAGGAAGACGAGATCCGAGAATCACTTCGAATCTGTTCAGAACAACTGTATAATGGATTGACAGGAGACATTTTTGCCAACACAGGAGATTCAATGTCATCGGTATGTGCTCAATCAGAATGGAGCGATAGCTCTGTCCAATATTTGTTTTCTGCAACCGACGGAACAAACGGTTGTGAACTTTGGATGCTTGATGAAAACAATGTCCCAAGCTTGGTCATGGATATTCATCCATCAGGCGATGCCGTTCCTGGTCGCGAAATTGGTATTCTTGCCGTAGATACCGAGCGAGGTACACGTTTCTTTTTCGATGCTGATGACGGAGTCAACGGGCGAGAACTTTGGGTGAGTGATGGAACTTCGGTTGGAACAACAATGCTTGGTGATATGGAATCGGGTGATGCGATTGATTGGACATCTGAAATCACTCCATGGATGAATGGGGCTGTTTTCACAACGCATGGTCAACAAGGGCACAGAATTTGGTGGACCAACGGTAGCGTAACCACATCGATATGGCAAGTTCCATGGTTTTCGGCCACAGTGTCCTCTGATCTTTTGAATCAGTCCACCTCTCTGTCCTCGTTCGGCCAGGGTTTGTTGCAAGGGGATGCCTTCGGTTTGTGGTTTGCCGCAAAAGATGCTCAAGCTGGCCTCGAGATGATCTTCCTCAGCAACGATGGTGTCCTCCACATCCATGATTTGCAACCATTTGGAGACTCATCGCCTTCGCAAGGATTGTCAGTCGATGGTGGATTTGTTGTTGCTGCAAGCGATGGGACAGGACGTCAACTCGCCAAACTGGACTACAACGGCGGACATCAGTGGTTAACTTCGTTGACAAGGGAGGGAACGACGACACCGGTTTCCGTGATGGCTCCAGCTTTTGGGATACAGCAACTGGGCGACATCATCGTGTTTGATGCAGTCCATCGAGGTGCTGATGCAACCTTGTTTGGTTACGCACTCACAACAGGAGGGTAGGAAGAATTAAGCACGAATATCCTTGCACCAGGACACAGCAATGAGGTCGTGAGCGATGGAACTACGATATGGTTTGATTGCGTTCTTGGTCACACTGGAATGGAACTTTGTCAAACCGATGGAACTGTTTCTGGCACTGCGTTAACCATCGATCTAATGCCGGGAATAAGCACAAGTCAGCCTCGTTCGATGGCATACGTAGATTCAACATTGTACGTCCTTGCGCAAGGACTGGATGATTCTGGAACAAACAGCGGCCATGCCCTTTGGGCTATTGAAGGAAACACGGCAACATTGGTTCTCGATGTTTGGACAGGGATTGGGAACGATTCCAATGCTGGAACCTATGGCAGTCTAAGGACAACCTCCAGTCATTTGTTGTTCATTGCAGACGATGGGCAGCATGGCCATGAATTGCACCAATATCTACGTCCATCCATTCGCGATCAATGGATGGTTTGGGATTGATGACGATCGATGCAATACGAGCATGATTCACCTGGAACATATGCAGGATGCAACTGCTCCTTTGGCGTGAGGGGTTCGCGACAAGCAAAACAAATCGTTGTCCCGGTTTCAGTTAGGTTTGGCAGAAGAGCAACCCGTTTGTCAAAAACAAAGCATTCACCGTCCCAATAATCACCACCTACCTGTTCAAAATATCCGAGAATACCACCCTCGAGTTGCTTAATGTTGGTAAAACCAGCATCCTTCATAATAACGCTGGCTTTCTCACATCGCACTCCACCGGTACAGAACATGACAATTTCTTTGTCCTTGTATTCGTCATCGAGTTTGGCAATTGCTTCTGGGAAAGACCGGAAGGTGTCGAGGTCCAATTCGATGGCGTTCTGAAACGTACCAAGTCGTGTTTCATACGTGTTGCGCGTATCGAAGAGAACAAGGTCATCGTCGTTGAGGAGCCTTTCATGAAGTTCTTGTGGACGAATGCGTCCATCATCCGGTTCAATTCGATTAAAGTTGGGCAGACCCACGGAAATGATTTCATTCTTCAGACGCACATTCATTCGATTAAATGGTTGATGTTCTGAATAGGACTCCTTGAATTCAATGTCAGCAAATCGCTCATCGCCCAGCAGACTCGTTCGGAAGACATTGATGTTTTCTTCGGGGCCTGCGATGAAGATATTGATTCCTTCGAAACTGAGAAGGATTGTTCCTTTCAACCCAAGTTCGTCGCATTGTTGTTTCAAGGGTTGACGCAAAGCATCTCGATCGGGAAGTACAACGAATTTGTACCCCGCAATGTTGAGATGCTGGTTCGTCATGATGCTTCGTTAACCATCATGCTCTTATGTTCATCGATTAGCGACGCCAATCATGTTTGCTGGCGAGTGGATGTCGCCTGCGTTTATGGCTTATCTGGATATTGAAGAGCTCGCACATGGAGCGGTGTTGGAGGCGCACCTGGGCGAATCGTCCAGCGACGAGCCGCAGAAACGTTAGAGCCACGCCTGCCCAGAGCCAGCGGC
>JAKUNY010000131.1:0-1186 GCA_022451765.1 Candidatus Poseidoniaceae archaeon | reverse complement strand
TTGTGTTCATTGGCTTCGAGACGTTGCAAGACGGAAACAACCGTTTCATAATCATAGCCGAGTTTAGCGATTGCTTCTGCACCAAGTCCTTTCTCGATGTGGTTTTTGAGAATCTCATCAAGTGTTTCATACGGTGGAAGCGTGTCGTCATCTCGTTGGTCGGGAGCAAGTTCCGCAGAGGGTGGCTTGGTCATGGTCGAGGTGTTCACAGGAGGATTCTGTTGGCGTTCAACTGCACGACGATTAAACACTTCAGCGAGTCCGTAAACTTCCATTTTGTAGACGTCACCTAAGGGCGTGTATCCTCCTGCCATATCACCGTACAGTGTACAGTATCCTTGGGCAAGTTCTGATTTGTTTCCAGTTGCAATAGCCATCCGCCCCTGCGCATTTGCATGTGCCATCACGAGAATTCCGCGCAGACGCGATTGAATGTTCTCCGCAGCGACGTTGGAACCTTCCTCAAGCATTTGTTCGAGGTGTTGTTCAATTCCCGAGTGGTGGGAATCGATTGAGATGGTAGCGTACTCCATTCCGAGGGCTTCCGCAGTGTACTTTGCATCATCCATGGAATGCTGAGATGAAAAACGGGAGGGCATCGATATTCCCAGAACATTTTCTGGCCCCACAGCTTCAGCGGCTACACATGCCGCAACCGCAGAGTCAATGCCTCCACTTAAGCCCAGAACGATTTGATCAATCCCTGACTTCTGACAATAATCACGCAGTCCAATGATGACTGCATCGGCGAGTTCTTCGAGAACATCCGCTCGCTCATTCCCAACTTCGTCGGGCGAGAAGTGTTTGACTTCACCTTCTTTGGATTCCATTGAAATCCAAGTCGTCGCTTGTGGATCATTGATGTCGACAAGAAGGATGCCTTCTTGCCATGACGGGGCAACAACCACATCGCCGGATGGCCATGCTGCGAGTGAACGACCATCGAAGAGGAGGTCATCGTTACCGCCTATTTGATTTGAGAGAAGGAAGGGGTGCCCGAGGGTTTTAGCTGCTGTTCGGGCAACATGAAGACGGGTCTGAATTTTATTTGAGTGGTAGGGCGATGCAGAAAGGTTCACTGTTGCATCAAGATTGACTCCTTGACGGCCCCATTCTGCTAATTGTTCGATGGGATCTGCATCGTACTCGGATGGAGTCTCTCCGGCGATTTGCCAAGCATCCTCAC
>JAKUNY010000130.1:1938-4792 GCA_022451765.1 Candidatus Poseidoniaceae archaeon | reverse complement strand
GGAGATGGTTGCAGAACTTGTTACGTCCAAGTAACCTACGTTCTTCAAGAAGATCTGCACGTCAGTTGAATCACCTGTTTGAAGATTCAGTCGAGAGTATTCCATGGCTGGCGTGTCCAATTCAAATTTCGGTTGTCGCCATTGCATTAACCAAGACGTAACGGCGTTCCCTGCTGATTGCCCTTCTCCTCCGAGAACAAGGTTTCCTGCAAGGTCTCGGCCTTCAATGAGCACATAGACCGTAAATCGATCAATCAGCATATCATCGGTGATAACACTCAAGTCCATGGTACCTGTTCCGATAAGATTCAGGCCACTGATTTCAGTTCCTTGCAAAAGGAATGGGCTGTCACCTCCTCGGATGAACTCACCTGTTACGGTGTCTTCGACCCACCAAGCAAGCCGGAGAGATTCAAAATCGATTCCTCCTTCCTCAGAAAGTACAATGGTTACTTCGTGTTCCTCTGCGGTAAGAACCGACCCAGGACGAGGTGTCTGCACCTCTTTCGGCTCTGGGCCAAGCCCATCAACAATCATCCATTTGACAGAGGATTCTTTCTCCGTTGCATCCACACCTTGTGGAGGTAAACATCCAACCGACCACGTAAGTGGAATGGTTCCTGATGTCGGTGGCGATTGAAGTTCGACGTTCCAAATACCGTCGTAGGTCTCTGCCGTGTAGGTTTGTCCTGCAAACATTACTTCCACACTGCAATTGAAGTTGGGTATGGTTTCGGTTGTTTCAAACATCAAACCACCGGTTAACTCGAACGGTGAGGTTGGAGGCAGCCTTGCCCCGTCTTCAAGAACCGTTCCTTGCGTAAGAACCAACGAGACTGATTCTTGAGGAATCATCAATGCTGGAGAGAATCGCCAGCGCAGAGCGGGGAAGGTCTGGAGGACTTCTTGTCCGGCTCGATCAATAATTTTGACACTCGGCTCTCGGAACGTTTCGCCAAGATCCGGCGTCGTCCAAGCCAACTCCAGCTCTGTTACCAATCTTGTTTCCTTTTCATATGGTCCAGCTGTGGTTCCATCCAGTGCGAGCATATTGCAGTCATGGATGATGAGATGAACGCTGTTTGAGACACACGAATCGGTTCTGAAATCCCACGTAAAGGAGAGCGGTGAAGTCAAAATATTCGATGCAAGTTGAATTTCGACCGTTGTTAAATCCGATGCACCGTTTGGCTCGGTCATGTCAACACGCATCGTGTATGCCTGGCTTGGGTGAAGCCACGGCTTTGCCCCACCATTCCACGACATTGCAGTTGCGGACAGAGTTGGAGGGCCGTCCGGACCAATTTGCTACATGAACAAATGTTCACCATCTTCACCCGTTCCTGCGTCTTCCAGTCCCTGTCCAGAGGCATCTGAACCGACCAAGTATCCTGCAACCTTCTGGCCTTGCGACCCCATCGAGTCATCAAATAAGAGTGTGTAGAGACCGGTTGAGAGGCTCAAATCGGTTGGAATGATGAGCGAACGGGGTTTGTATTCATCCGCACTTGGCCATCCGTTGAGATCAACATCGTCCAGCCATTCTCTCCACAACATGACCTGAACGTTCGATGGAAGCAGCACTGGATCAAGAATCTGGAACTGAACTGTTTGGCTCGTCGATGCGAGGCGGTGGTCGTACCATTCGACCGACGATGCGATGACAGCAGGTGCCGTCGGATCGATCTTGAACGTTCGGGTGTACTCTGATTCGTCAACGATATCACCGCCATTGAGAGGAAGGACACGGACAGTCCACGTCAGTTCTCCAAAGGAGTAAGGTGCAACGTCAGAAACATTCCACGTATCAACATCGAGACTTGTCGTGTTGGCGACCATTGTGCTTCCTTGCCAAAGTTGTACCTCAGCATCTCCATCAGCAAACGCATCGATTCCCTCAACACCTTCGTAGCCAACATCGATTGAGAAATTCAATCCTCCCCCTGCGGCAAGATATTCTGTTGATGGGTCAATAAGTCCGTTGTCATCGCTAATTTCGACAGATTTGATGACCAAATCATTCTCGAAGGCTGGGCCGCCACCGAGACCACTCCACATGTATTGACCAGGCCGAGAAATGACATCGTTGTCGAGGACAACACGCATCTTAGCTGTCAACAAATCCTCATCATCCCACCCTTGTTCAACTCGGAATTTTACGGTAATGTCGCTCACAGTTGCCGAAACTGTTGCGATGCTGAGAGACTCCGTAGGATGGAGCTCCACCAACGAGCTATCACCTTGGCCGAGTGCAGCGCCACCTCCTGTTGGTTGGAGCCATGTAGCGTGGGTGTTTTGACCTTGTACGTCCAATCGGACCAAGGAGATTGAGCGTGCAGCGTCGACATCGAATGGTGCTGTAAACGACAACCATCGTTGCGAAGGCGTGAGTGGATTGGAAGCGTTTTCCATTGTCACCGGGTAGTATACAGCGACTTCATCACTGAATTCCATATCTGTTGCTTCAACAATCAACTTGCCGTTGGAGAGACCGGAGAATGGGAATTCAATGGATAGAGAGGGAACGGGTGTACGGTACGCTGAGTTCGCAGCCATAACAAGCGGCGATTGTTGATTTGCGGAAATTGTTGTAAAGGTTGCATATGGAGCAGCAAGATTGGAAAAGGTTGCGATTCCGTTCCCATACACTTCCATTTCAACAAGAGCATAACCCTGACCCATGTTGTTTAACAATGCACCTTGGCCACTAAGCGTCGTTTTGAGGAGCGATTGTTCGGACGCATTGAGTTCGAGACGGTAAACGGTTACGTTGTCAAGCGTCTTTGAGAGGATAGTCGATCCTCCGATACGCAGAGACATGCCCGTCATGTTTCCATTTTCGCTTGTCATGGAG
>JAKUNY010000130.1:0-1928 GCA_022451765.1 Candidatus Poseidoniaceae archaeon | reverse complement strand
AACTCCAAAATGCTCGAGATTTGTTGCTGGTATCCTCGCAGAAGCCTCAGCAAGTCCGGAAAATCCAAACGATGCTTTGTGGGATTTTTCACCGGTTGAGAAATGATTCTGAAAGCCCCATGAACCGATTCTGACATCGGGATCGCCCCATTCCAAGATATCATCTCCATCGATGTCCAACATTGGCGAGTGCACTCGCTGACCTGTTGACATCGTCACCTGAACCTCATCGAGCAGGGCAGGTTGAGATGTATTGTGCACAAACATGAGTTGGAAAGCATGCTCATTCGGAGAAAGAATACCAGAATATGGTAGAGTAATCGGAGTCCAAGGTTCGGACTCAGCGTGGCGAACAAAGGAATCAAAATCTTGCAATACCGCTGCAATTTGATAACCCGCAAGTGGGGAATTGCTGGTGTACCAAGGTGAGTGAACCGTTCCATTCGCTAAGGATGAAATTGCACCAGCGAGGTATGTACTGTTGTTGAACGACCATCCTCTCGATGTTGGATCCGTCGAAAAGCTGTCTTTGACCAAACCGCCAGCAGAGATTGATTCCACCGAAGGCATTGAATTACTGTCCAACCCCTCAAACATGAGACGAATTCGTAGAGATCCGTAATGCTCCCAATCGACTGCATCGAGGTGAACGGTCGTACCTTCAATGGATTCGAACCCAGAGATGTTGTCTCCTGTTTGTGCATCGATAAGGGTCCAATGCAGCGTTGAACCCAAGGGCAGATTTGCGTTGATGTGCATTGGCGCATACGGCCCTTCAGCCAATGAGAAACTGTTGGAAGAATTGTAACCAAACGTTGGGCTTGTCCATGAAGTAACAGGCGGGAGGACGCCCTTGACGTCGTAAATAAACCAATAGTCACAGCATGTGCCACTTCCAGTCGTTTGTTGAATTCGGAACTGTGAGGTGGAGTGCAGGGCTGCAGCCGGAAGCGTGGTTGCGTATTGGAAGTTGCTGGTTTGTGTTCCACCGCCTTGGAAGGTGTGGAACACAGTCCATTGCCCACTTGCGGTCTTGTAGAGGAATTGGAGATTCTCGCTAGAATCTGGGGTTTCGCCACACCCTGAACGTCCTTCATGAACCCATGCGTGGAAGGGAATTGTGGAACGTCCGGCTAAATTCGTTGTCGGCGACGTATCTTACTCGGGCGTCGTGCTCGCTTGGGTCTTGATGGACCCTCCACTTGATCCGTTGTAACCGCAAGCGTTGCTGGTGTATGGCCCAACATACGTCGATGAAGAGACAGTCCAACCTTGGAGTCCGTTGTTAAAATCATAGCCTGGAGCCGAGCCGTCTCCGGTTAAGATACCAGATTGAGCGAATGTGTTGTTATGCGTCGCATCCACATGGTTCCAAGAAGCGTCACCCTCCCAGAGCAAGGTTTGAGAATTTGCCATGGTCGCTGATTGCACAGCCAAATCGAGTGAAGTAATTGCTCCAGTCGACGACGGCACATCAAGCATAAACGGAGACTGGCTTATTTGACCGTGCCGCACGTCTACTGTCACAGGGGTACCATCAGATACAAAATTGGGCTTTTGCGTCTCATCCAGAAGCAAAGCGGGAGCAGATGGGACCAACGTCATGTACGGCCCCATGACAAACAAGAGCAACACCAAGAAAGCAACGCCCCGCCCCTTGTGTGAGTCGGCCATAGCCTTGCCTAATTTTCAAAGGACTTGAATGTGTCAGTGCTTTTTCCTGCGATGATTGAAGGGAGAGATTGAAAACAAAGGCGCATTTCGCAGGACATGGTTCGACCACGCCCTGAAGGCGACTTGGATGCATACGTCGTCCATTTCGACCACCCGGCGCGATTTGGCAGTGTGCTCACGCCGCTGTGGAATGCCGTCAGCAATCGCATCCACGCCATGCTGCCAAAGGCGAGCGTGCGCATGGTCGAGAGGCT
>JAKUNY010000013.1:17431-20022 GCA_022451765.1 Candidatus Poseidoniaceae archaeon | reverse complement strand
AGCCATCGATGGCTCGCTCAACCTGCTCGCAGCATGTTGTTGGCGATACACTGACGGTGCCGATTTCGGGAGGCTCGACAGGTGTGTACGTCGCTAAGACTACTGCAACTGTGGCCTTCCTCGTCCAGTCAGGTCGCACACTTTCTTCAACGGTGCTGCAAAACCTCGCATCAACATGGGATCAGACCATTTATCCAACAATGACCACCTATTTTGGAAAAGATTACCAAGACGGCCGTGGACTTGCTCCGCCGGACAACGACAACAACTGTCAAGTTGAAATCGTGATTTACGACATCGACGGGGCATTCAACATTGGTGGTTATTTCTCCCCGGGAACTGCGGCGACCCGTGAAGTCGTCTACATTGATTTCGCCGACATAACGCTCGCATGGGGCAAGTCGATTATTGCTCACGAATTGCAGCACCTGCTTCACAATGCGCAAGACCCGTATGAAAATCTCTGGTTGGATGAAGGAAATGCTGATGTTGCAATTTACCTCTGCTTCGGAGCAGACGGTACACTTGCAGGTCATTTGAACGGCTGGACCCAACAATCTGACCTCAGTGTCCGATGGTGGAACCAGAGGAACGGCGATTACGGAGCAGGATTCATTTTCACGATGTACCTCGCAGACCATCTTGGTGGCGGCCCAGCTGTTCGCCAACTGGTACAAGACTCAGCAACAGGAGGCCTCGGTGTTGAAAATCTAGCGCTGTCTCCTGTCTCGGGACAATCCGGGAAAATCGGACGAACCATGGGTGAAATATTCGCAAACTTCTCAATTGCAGCGACCATAGATTCAGACCAAGGAATCTACGGTTTCTCGAACCTCGATCTCAATCCCTCCTGTGGAGGGTCCACCTTTTGCCGCATCACACCCGCAGACACCAACTCAGACTGGTCGACGCCTTGGAGTTCAACTGGCCACACAATGGAAGGATGGGGCATTCGCTCGTTCAAATTCACGCCAGGAGCAGCCTCTCCAGCTCCCCTAACACTGCGTGTAACCTCCGATGTGTCGAACTTTGATGGCGTCCTTGTGTACAAATCAACAGCTGACGGTTTGTGGGCTACACAAGATTTGGATTTCAACAGCAACGTTGCGACAGGGCTGATTCAAGGGTTTGGAAACCTTACCGATGAGGTCTATGCAATCGTGTGGTACGCAAGCACAGTGGCTGATTGCGATTATACATCCTGTGGCCCTTCATATCCGCAGGGAACCATTGACAATGAAGCCGCACGAATTACCTCACCAGCCACAATGATGCTTAATGGAACAACACTTGGTGACAGAGACGGCGATGGATCTCCAGACACTGTGCAAGTAAACTACTCCATTCTTTCAAACGCCTTCTTTGAGGATTTAGACGTTGATGCACTCATCCGAGATAGTAACGGAACCGTTGTCGATGCTATTTCGACCCGTGTCCAAGCAGGCGGTGGTGTTCATGTCCCTGACAGCGTTTATTTTACCGCCAACAAAGACGATCAATACACCGTTCAATTCACAATGAAAAACATGCTCGGAGCCGTTCTCGACTCCGAAACAACAGCACCTCAGGCATTGACCAACATGGCACCCGTTGCAAACGCTTCTGTTTCGACCAACACGAGTCAAACGTACGAGAAAATCCAGTTTACTGGAGATGGGTTTGACGCATGGGGTCTCTCTCTCGACAACAACACGCTTCCTTACTTCGACCAACCCGTTGCATACGCATGGGACTTTGACGATAACATGACTTCCGGATTGCGCTCACCACTTCGCTCTTTCTCTGAAGCAGGAGTCTACAATACAACGCTGCGAATCATGGACGTCGGAGGTACCTGGTCGGACGTGAGCATCAACCAAATCAACATTACAGATGATTCACAGCCGATTCCCATCATCACGGTAAACAACAATGTCGTTGCAGACAGGATTGAGATTTTTACCACCCAACGCATCATCTTCTCTGCATACCAAACTGCCGACAACGTGCCCTTGGAGAATCTTGACTTTGAGTGGGATTGGGGAGACGGTTCTCCAGTCACATCTGGGACAGGGCTTTACACTGCCAATCATGAATGGGGCGACGTCGTCGGTCCGAATCAAACGTATATCCTGACACTCACTGTTTCCGATGGAATTAACATAGGTCAGAAAACAATCGAGATTGTCGTAAACAACCGCCTACCTTACCAGATCTTTTCTGACGTACTCACAACCTACACCTACACGCCCTTGCTGATGCCCGATGTTTTCACAGACGACGATGGTGAGAATCTTTCCTTGAGTTGGGTCTTCCAGGAGGGAGTGAATCTGGACGGTGTCGAGGTTGATCGAGACGATGATTTCTCATCCACTACCTCAGCAACCTTGTATCCTGCACCTGCTTGGAACACTCCGGGTACGAAGAATGTCAGTGTCACTGTTACAGATGAAGACGGTGGTATTTCTGTTGCAGAGCTTGAGGTTATCGGCATTAACCTGCTCCCGGTTGCAAACTACATCGTTAAAGAATCTGGAGCAACCGGCGCCCCTCAAGTCGATTTCCTTGTCGATGAAGCAGGAGTTAACGTTCCGTACACGTTCGATGGAAGG
>JAKUNY010000013.1:0-17421 GCA_022451765.1 Candidatus Poseidoniaceae archaeon | reverse complement strand
ACCATTTTTGATATTGATGCGACCAGCGGTACATTCAATGACTTGACATACAACTGGTCGTTCCCAGACGGTACATTTAGTGACAAAACCTTGCCTGCGTTCTCCTTTACCGAACCTGGTGAACAACTGGTTCAACTTATCGTCACTGATGAAAACGGCGATCAAAGCAGTCCCAAAGTCATCGTTGTGGTTGTTGCGAATCCGCTTCCGATCATAGAACTGCAGATTTTAGACGCGTGGATAGGAGCCGAATGTGATCTCGATGACACGCAAACAGAATCTTGCAAATTACTAATGGACAGTGACGTGTTCCCTGAAAACGGATTGCCAGATCAATGGTCCAGAACATTTGATGAGAATGGAGTCAATGTTGCAGTACCTGGCGCAATGTTGTATTTTGATTCCAGTGGCACCCGAGACGGTGATCAAAAGTTTGAGGGCAAGTATGTTCCACTCGAACAGGAATCTCCTGACTGGAACGGCTTGGTGGAATATACTTGGGACTTTGGTGACGCAACCCCAATCGTCCATGACCCAATGCCTTGGCACTCGTATGAGCGTCCGGGTCTTTACACGGTCAAGCTCACCGTTCGAGATGCATTCGGTACGGGCGATGTCACTCGAGCAGAATTCAACATTCACATTGATTCACCTCCAGAGATCAGCGGTATTGACCTCCCTGACGAAATTTATGAGGATTTTACAATCGCAGCTATTGTGAACGTTTCTGACGCAGAATCGCTGGCTGATCTTGTGTTCTATAGAGACATTGATGTCCTGGATGGCTCGAACTCAGACCGTTCAAGAACGATCAGCAACGATCTCGTCATTAAGTGGGAGAAAGACGCCTTGACCGACCAAGACGGAGACGGTATTCTCGACAACGATTGGTCTACTTCCAATGAAACCCTTGCTACTCTTGTAACCTTGGTATGGGAAGATCCCGGTGAAGCGAATCTTCTGGTGAAAGTCTGTGACGGAATGGGTCTATGCGATGAGTTTGAAACAGACGTTACAATCCTGCCCGAACAAGATGCTGACCCCTCATTGTCTGATTTTAGTTGGGATGAATGGAAGTCTTGGATGTCTGATGCTGGAAGCGACGCTCTTGGTTTCATTGCGTTGATTCTCGCAGCTCTCATTCTCGGATGGTTGGTCATGCGTCAGCCAAATGAGACCGAAGAAGAGGCAAAGCAGAATGCTGAGACGTATGAAGTAGAACACGCTGATGACGGTGGGCTGCTCGGTATGGACCATCACTTACCCCCGCCTGCACCCAAAATTCTCTCGAAGCAAGAGCGAAGGAGCGATGATAGTGGCTACATCCGACCGTTGCGAAGGCGTGAATGAACGAATGTCTCAAGAACCTCCGTGCGGACTACAACCTGAGGGGTGAAGGTATGTTGCAGAGGCGCGCGGCTGTTTTGCTTACCGTATTGCTTCTACCGCTTATGGGAGGCGTTTTTTCCCCGAACAACGGATTTGTCTCGGCAGCAATCGATGACTGCAAAGGAGAGATTTCTCCAATCGTCTGGAACGAAACCGTATCGAGACACGCCGAGGTTCCTCACAACAGCAACTGGTGGGATCCGTTTTTCGAAGATGATTGGGATGATGATCGCCGTGAGAATGGCTACAGTTCCGAACCAGCTAAATCGAACGAGGAGGCCTACAATCCAGCGTTATCGCCAGAGGAACCATGGATGTATCAGTCCTATCACTCTCCAGTTCCTGTTGATAGGCTTACAACAAACATTGCAACAACCATGATGATAGGAAACGACAGCGCTGGTGCATTAAGAGTCAATCTGTCGAGCGACCATCGAACCACAATCTGCGTCGAAATCCAAGGTATCGTTGCCAATTCAACAGTACCTGCAAGCGCGGATGTGTACCTAATGACAACATCTCAGTACGAGAGCTATGAGTGGTCTTATGACCGAATGCACAGTCAGGATTTCGATAATTGGTTTAATCGAGAAAGTCTCAGTGAGGATGAATTTGTTACGGACGTATCCCCTGAGTGGGCTGCATTTGATGTGACAGGGTGGAAGACGTACAGGGACGTCCACGCGTATGAAAATACAGATTCTGTTGTGATGAGCGTTTCATTGGACGGCCCCGAGGTGCACTCATCGTTGTTTTCGGGTACGACCTATCAGGAGTTCTTCATCGTCGTTGATGCATGGGACAATTCTCGAAGAGGAGATGCTGGCGTTCAGGACAAGATTCTTGCTGCGGATGTATCGATTTCAACGGTTGAGCGATCCATCGTGTTGCCAAATTGGACGGTATCGATAACCTTCTTTATTTTCTTCATGTCGATTATGCTCGCCCCAGTTCTCATAAATCGGCGTTACATGAACGCAGGTCTTGAGCCACAAGTGGGAACAGAAAAGCAGCTTATGCCTTCGTTGAATCAGTGACAGAAACGCATCTTCAATACTCGAGAAGTGTCCAAGCGTCTCGCAAATCACGGACGTTGATGAGGCCTTTGTCGCTAATACGATGCTCCATTGACATGGTTGCATAGACCATACTCACACCAAGAATTGGTGCGTGGATGCGAGCCCAATCGCCTCCACTGTTGACAGCCATAACGCTGTAATCAACGCCCTCTCCTTTGAGCTCGATGGCTGCATCAACAATTTGCAACGCGTCCAAATGCGAATGCGCCGTCGAGCAGAACTTGACAAGATCTGCCTTGTCGCCGTT
Source organism: Candidatus Poseidoniaceae archaeon (assembly GCA_022451765.1). GTDB lineage: Archaea > Thermoplasmatota > Poseidoniia > Poseidoniales > Poseidoniaceae > MGIIa-L2. Next base: position 14,706 of record JAKUNY010000013.1, on the reverse strand, counting down.
GTCACGGACAAAGGAAGCGATGTCTTCCGAATTTGGAGTGCCGTTGATATCATGGCTTGAGTAGACAATTTTGCAGCCCTTTTTCTTTGCAACGGCCATCAACTCCTCCACGGTTTTTTCCTCGATGGAGGATTCAATATCAATCCAGCTGACGCCTGAGTCAATGGCTTGTTGGAGGATCGTCAATCGCTCTTCTTCTGTCCCTGGGAAGAACCCACCTTCTCTTGGGGGTCGGACAGTAAAAATTACTGGTACAGCAATCGAATCCTTGAGTTTCTGAATGGTTTGTTCTGCGTCAATGGATGATGCATCGGAAATTGGCCACTCAGCTTCTGGTGGCATAACACTCTTCGACTCGCCGTCTTCTTGTTCGATAACGACTGGTTCTGGCTTTGTGAGGTAGAGTCGGTCAAATCGAACTTCAACGAGGTCAGCACCTGCAGTTGATGCACGAGCAGCCTCGTCGACCATGTCATCAACGTTTGTGGAGTCGAGTGCTACGCAAATGGTCGGTTCAGGCATGATTAACCGACCTTCGTCTTCTTCTTAACGCTCACGGATGGCACTCATGGATTTTCCATCCCAACTTCTTGGGGTTTGGAGCCTTATTTCACATGGTAAAAACGCATCACAGAAGACTGCTTCAGGGTTAGGTTTATACTCTCTCGTCAGGCATGTTTAACAGTTAGAGGGATGGCGGAAGTGCTGCTTTGTTAAACGGCCGACAGCGCCTAATTTTCGACTGGACGTGATGATAAAATGGAAGAAGGATATGATGCAGCGAGCATTCAAGTTCTGGAAGGACTTGAAGCTGTTCGAAAACGACCAGGAATGTATCTGGGGGACCCTCATGATGGCTCAGCTCTTCACCATTGCATATGGGAGGTTGTGGACAATTCTGTCGACGAACATCTCGCAGGCCACACAAAACAGATTGACATCATACTCAATGCAGATCACTCGCTTTCAGTACGCGACTATGGCCGAGGGATTCCAGTCGGTATTCACGACGACTTTGGAATTTCGGCAGCCGAGGTTATCATGACCAAACTCCATGCAGGAGGAAAATTCGACAACAGTTCATACAAAGTTTCAGGGGGCTTACACGGTGTTGGAGTGTCTGCCGTTAACGCAGTTTCTGAATGGATGGAGATGACGATCCATCGAGATGGTGTTGTTTATTTCCAGAGATATGAAGCGGGAATTCCTGTTGAATCGCTCAAGGAGATTGGAACATGCGATGATACGGGCACCCATATTTCGTTCAAACCAGACCTGTCAATTTTCACGGAAGTGGTCGAATTCAACCTTGAGGAAATCGAAACCAGGGTGAGCGAAACAGCGTTTCTCAATGCAGGGCTAAAGATTACAATTCTCGATGTGCGTGGCGATGAACCTCACCAAACAGAGCATCTCTACGAGGGCGGTCTAACGGAGTACGTCGGCCAATTAAACGAGCGAAGGGAGGTTTTGCATTCCGATGTCATAACCATCTCCGGAGAAAAAGAGATTGAGAATTGGCTGGTAGAGGTAGAGGTCGCCCTCCAATGGTCCGATGCGTTCAGCGAATCAATCCGCTGCTACACGAACATCATTCGAAACAAAGATGGAGGAACGCACATGTCCGGTCTTCGAACAGCCTTGACAAGTTCCGTCAATTCCTACGCAAAGAAGAAGAATTTACTCAAGGGTGACTCCCTCTCGGGCGATGATGTACGTGAAGGGCTCGCAGCGGTTGTGAGTGTAAAACATCCAGACCCATCTTTCTCTTCACAAACCAAAGACAAACTTGTGAGCAGTGAAGTAACAGGTATCGTCCAGACGATCGTCTACGATAAATTAGGGGAATTCTTTGAGGAGAATCCTGCTGTTGCAAAACTGATTGTGGAAAAGGCACTTCTTGCTTCAAAGGCTCGTGAAGCAGCGCGAAAAGCCCGGGATTTAACCCGCCGAAAAGGCGTTCTCGAAGGAGGAGGGCTACCTGGGAAACTTGCGGATTGCCAATCGAGAGACCCGAGCGAATGCGAAGTTTATCTCGTGGAAGGTGACTCTGCCGGTGGTTCAGCAAAGACTGGCCGAGACAGGCGTATTCAGGCAATTTTGCCATTGCGAGGTAAAATTCTGAACGTTGAGCGTCAAAAGCACAATGCAGCAAAAGTCTTCCAAAATCAGGAGATTCAAACCATGATTCGTGCACTTGGCGCAGGTGTCGGAAACAACAGCGAGGATGAGGGCAGTTTTGATACTGAAAAACTACGCTACAACAAAATCATCATCATGACAGACGCTGACGTTGATGGCGCTCACATTCGAACGCTGATGTTGACGTTCCTGTGGAGATTCATGCGACCTGCAATTGAACGAGGGCATGTCTACATTGCGCAACCTCCTCTGTTCCAATTATCAAAAGGTCGAGTCAGTAAATACGCCTTTACTGATGAAGAACGAGATACTATTCTCGAAGAACTTCGAGGGGATAATCCGAATGCGAAAATTGGTGTTCAACGATACAAAGGTCTTGGTGAGATGAACCCAGAACAGCTGTGGGAGACAACCATGAATCCGGAGACGAGGACCATGCTCAAAGTCACGGTGAAGGATGCAGAAGACAGCGATCGGATGTTTGAGATTCTCATGGGAGAAGACGTACCTGATCGACGTGCGTTTATTGAACGCCATGCAAAGGAGGTGACGAACCTTGACATCTGAGGAAGAGAACATTGAGACCGATGAAATTGTTGAGACAGGGACGGTGCTGAATCGCTCACTCAACGATGAAATGAAAACATCCTACATCAATTACGCAATGTCTGTAATTATCGGACGTGCATTGCCCGATGCTCGCGATGGCCTCAAACCGGTCCATCGGCGCGTGCTGTATGGCATGCACGAAGGAGGACACACAGCCGATAAAAAATTCAGTAAATCTGCACGTTCGGTCGGGGAAGTCATGGGTAAGTACCACCCGCACGGTGATCAGTCAATTTACGATACCATGGTTCGAATGGCTCAAGAATTCTCTCTTCGATACCCATTGGTTGACGGGCAGGGAAATTTTGGGTCAATCGACGGTGACCCTCCAGCGGCTATGCGGTATACTGAAAGTCGTCTGGATCGAATCTCCAAACACATGCTGGAAGACATTGACAAAAAGACGGTAGCTTTCCAACCGCACTTTGATGATTCTGAAATGGAGCCAACCGTGCTTCCTGCACGACTTCCCAACTTGCTTCTCAATGGATCAGACGGTATCGCTGTGGGAATGGCAACCCGCATCCCTCCTCATAACCTGACCGAAGTTGCCGGAGCCATTGAAGTTCATGTTCAACGTATTTTGGAAGAGGGTGAGGAAAACAACGGAATGCCACAAGTCACCATCGATGAGTACATGCAGCACATCAAGGGGCCTGATTTCCCAACAGGGGCAACAATCCACGGGATTGATGGAATCATCGACATGTATACCACCGGGAAAGGACGATTCCACGTGCGCTCACGCTGTGACGTCATTGATGATTCGACAGGAAAGCGCATTATTGTTCATGAAATCCCATACCAAGTAAAGAAATCAGACATGCTTGTTCACATTGCTGACCTCGTCACAAAAGGTTCAGTTATCGGTATACGAGACATTCGTGATGAATCTTCGAAAGAAGGGATTCGTGTCGTCATCGAAGTCAAAAACAACGCAGACCCTCATGCGGTCCTGAACCAGTTGTTCAAATCGAGTCGTTTACAGGAATCGTATTCGGCCAACATGATGGGCATTCTCGATGGACGACCTGTTTTGTTGACCCTTCCAACAATGCTTCACACATACGTTGAGCACAGGGAATCTGTCATTGAGCGCCGTGCTAAGTTTGAATTGGAAAAAGCCGAAGCACGTGCTCATATTCTCCAAGGCTTGGTCAAGGCACAGGACCGCATTGACGATGTCATTGCAGTTGGAAAGGCTAGTTCCAGTCGTGAACAATTCGAATCTGTCCTGCAAGGGAATGAGACCATGCCAGGTATTGCAGCCTTTGACTTCACTGAACTACAAGCCAAGGCCATTGCCGAACGAAGGTTGTACCAATTGAGCAGACTCGACGTCGAGAAAGTGCAAAACGACTACGATGAGTTGATGATAAAAATTGCAGACTTGCAAGATATCATCGGTTCTCGAACGCGTCGATTAAACATCCTGATGGAAGAACTCAACCAAATGGTTGAGCGTCATGGTGATGAACGACGCTCTGAAATCAACATGATGCCTCTTTCAATGGATCGAGAAGACTTGATTGAGGAGCGAGCAATCGCTATCACGCTCACCGATGACAATTATATCCGCCATGTTCCAGTTGAAACTTTCCGTATTCAAAACCGAGGTGGAAAAGGGCTGAAGGGTGTTGCGACCAAAGACGAAGATTCTCCACAGTCAATCATCACGTGTTGCAGCAAAGACAGGTTGCTGATTTTCACCGATTTAGGACGTGTATATGGGCTCAAAGCATGGGAAACACCACAAGGTAGTCGACACAGTCGAGGAACACACATCAGAAATCTGCTCGAAAATCTGCAAGATGATGAGAACATTGTCAGTATTCTTCCCATATCGAAGGAATTGGTTGACGACGTGACCGAAAGGTGCCTTAAAGTCAAACTCGAGGAAGGCGAAAAGCGGCCTCCTTCGGGATATTTCCTGCTCTTTGCAACGAAATTAGGACTCATCAAGAAAACGGATTTACACGAATATGTTCGAATCAACCGTAATGGAAAATATGCTCTTCGGTTTAAACTTGAGAACGATTCATTGGTCAATGTCCAGCAAAGCGTGGATAGCGATGATGTGGTCATGATCTCAACAACCGGTTACGCCAGCCGTTTCAAATGCGATGCGATTCGTACATCCGGTCGCGTATCTGGGGGCGTTTATGGAATTAAGGTCGCAGAACGCAAGGGTTCTGGTGGAGGTTTTGTCGCAGGGATGCTTGCGATGAGTGATTATGACTCACAAATTCTGACGATATCCAAGTATGGCATGGCGAAGCGAAGTCGATTGGGTACTGCGGAACGGATTCCAGACCTCGATAAGGACGGCAATGAACGATTCGATGACGACGGTAACCGAAAGATGATGACCGATGGATACCGATCGACAAACCCTGGAGCGAAGGGTGTTCGCACAATGAAGTTGGATGAAGAGGTTGCTGACGAGCTTGTTAGCGTTCGCAGGATTCCTGACCTAAACGACAATTTGTTTGTATTAACCAAGAAAGGTATGATGATTCGATTAGCGGTCGACCAGACAAAGGAAACCTCGGGCAAGTCAACCAAAGGTACCCGAATTATGGAATTACGGTCGAAGAACAAGCAATCACATGATGATGAGATTATTTTCACGGCTCGCCTGCCTGCCGAGCTCATCGAGGAAGACGAGTTTGATGCGATGGACACGGATGGCGACGGCGTTGTTTCACGCGAGGAATTTGAAACTGCACAGGCTGCAAAATCCGAACTAGACTCCGAGGAAGAGTGAAATGTTCCAATCGACGAGTTCAAACATGATTCATGTCTGGTAGGTACGTGCGGGGGATTTCCCCGTGGGTGAATTGTTATGGATGAGCATTCATTGATTTACGATTGGAATACCATTGAGTACGAGTTTAATCGAAACCCAAACAACCACCCACATGGTGTTTGGTTTGATGATGAAACCTTGCGCGATGGTCTTCAGAGCCCTTCAGCTCGGAACCCCTCCGTTGATCAAAAAATAGAATTGATCGATTACATGGAAAAACTTGGAATTCAGAAGGTCGATTTAGGACTTCCAGGTGCTGGACCCCTCCATGTCGAGCACATCGATGCCATGCTCACGCACATAACCTAAAACGACTACAACATTCGACCCGGTGCCGCAGTCCGTACACTGATGCATGACATTGAACCACTGGTTGAACTTCAACAAAAGCATGGAATCCAAATTCAAGCCTCTGCATTCCTCGGAACCAGCCCAATTCGTCAATACGCAGAAGGGTGGACGATGGAAAAGCTTCTCTCAACAATGGAAAAGGCGGTTTCTTTTGCGGTAGAAAACGATGTTCCGGTCATGTTTGTCACAGAAGATACGACTCGTTCAAACCCAGAAGACATCAAGAACATCTATCAGCGTGCTATGGAACTTGGTGTACGACGCATTTGTGTTTGTGACACATGCGGACACGTAACTCCGAACGGCGTCAAGAAATTACTTGCGTTCATCGACGAAGAGGTCATCAAAGACGGAGGTTACAATCGTCGTGACATCGAAGTGAACTGGCATGGCCACCAAGATCGCGGATTGGGGGTTGCCAACAACATTGCAGCGGTTGAAGCTGGGGCTGACGTAGTCCATGGAACTGCCTTAGGCCTCGGAGAGCGTGCAGGCAATGCGCCACTCGATCAGACTCTCGTGAATCTCAAACTCATGGGCGCAATTGATAATGATCTTTCGGTACTTGGCGAATATATGCAAAAAGCCCACGAGTACACCGAAGTTCCACTTCCAAGGAATTACCCTGTATTCGGACAAGATGCATTTGAAACCGGTACCGGAGTGCATGCTTCTGCAGTCATCAAGGCCATGAAGAAAGGTAATCATTGGCTTGCAGATCGTGTTTATTCGGGTGTTCCTGCAGGAGAATTTGGACTCGAACAAGTGATTCGAATCGGCCATATGGCCGGTCGCTCAAACATCATCTGGTGGCTTCAGCAACGAAATTATGAGGTTACAGATAATCTCGTTGCGCATCTTTTCGATGTGGCAAAATCACAACGAAGATTGATGGAAGATTCTGAGGTTGTTGAAGCAATCGAAGCCTTCAACGGTCAATAAACCACTCATTCTTCCTCAACATCGTTTGCCATCATCATGGCGACTGGTCGAGTTTTCTTGTTTTCATCGAGAATCAACCTCACGATGATGATCATTGGAGCACCGATGATAGCACCGGCGATTCCCCATACTTGAGAAAAAAGCATCACTGTCAACAACAGAACGAACGGAGAAATGCCTATTTTTGATCCGGATAGATTTGGTTCTATCAATGAACCAAACACTTGCTGATTTCCGATAAGCAGAGCAACCATGAGCAGAGCAAATTCCAAATCAAGCCATATAAATCCGATGATGACCGGTGGAATCGTTGCAAAGAGAGCACCCAAAATTGGAATGAAATCCAACAAAAAGCACAAAATTCCAAACAAAAACCACCCAGGAATACCAAAACCGTAGAGAATTATGGCCATGACAAAAGCTTGTCCTGCACTGCATGTTACCTTTGAAACAACATAAGCCTTGATTGATTCCGTTGATTCACTAACGATTCTCTTCGCTCTCGAATAGGAGTTTGGAAATGCTGCCCCAAACCTTTTTGCAATTGTGTGCTCTTCTAGCACAATAAACAACAAGAAAATCAAAACAGTAATCATTGTACCAAAGAATCCACCAAGCGTGCCTAAGATACCTAGTACAAACGTTTCGATATTGCTCGGTGATGCAACACTGGCAAGAAACTCAGCATCTGAAAAAATTACCTCGAGTCCATAAAGATTTGAGTCTGCTAAATTTGTCCTTTTTTCTTCAAATTTTTCTGTTATATACGGGACTTCTTCAATGAACTTCGAGAGATTATCGTACAAAAACAGCGATGTGAAGAAGACAGTGATAATAAAAGTCAGAAGAACTGTGCCATAAGATACGAACCGATTTCCCACCTTGTTGTAAATGAATTGTTCAGGTGGCTTAATTATGAAATAGAGCAAGACTGCAACAGCCAGTGGCATCAAAATGGATTTCAAATGAATCAAGGACAGATATACCACCAAACCCACAATCGCGACGCTCGCTGCAGTGGTTCTTTTCGAATCAATGCCGACTTTGGACAATTCTTCCATGTCCCAATCCATGCATTTGTTCATCTAAGGTTTGCCCTGAATCAGTCGTCAATGTCTTTGTTTAATGATGAAGACTGGTTTGCTAAGTCCCACCACGTTGGCTTATTGGACAAACGTTAGCATTGCAAATGCAAATGGAAATTGTAACGCTACGAATTATAGCATGGAAACGATATTCATCGGGGATTGATTTATCTCAAGAATATACTTAGACACAAACAGGAAGTATCGAAAAAGGGTTGTGAAACAACCTAGATGGGAAAAATAAGAGGGGATGGCAAATTATGAGTTATTTTATCCGCTTGTTAGCAAATCTTAACGAGAATACAATGGTAAATTTGGCCGCTCCACACTTACTTGCATTCCTTGGGTTGTTGACTTGCGGGATGATGATGTATCTTTCAATCCTCATCTTCAGGGCTGATCCAACAAACCCAAAAAACCGGTTCTTATCTTTCATCCTCGCATTCGAAGGTTTTGGAGCAGGAGCTCTGAACTTTTTTGGAATTTTCCCATTCCCTGTCGAATACCTGGATTTTCTTTACTCTGTTAGATATGTTAGTGGGTCGACTGGAATGATCCGATTAATCTTCTACATCTGCATTATTTTCATTTATTCGAACAACGATGCCTTCGGGTCGGTTCGCAGGCTTTTTGCCTCAAGATCACTTTGGTTATCGCCACTCATCGGATTCATTATTTTCGTTTCGACAGTTTTCGTTCTCGGAGGGGAGGTGTCAGCACTCGGAGACATGTATGCCTTGGAATGCAATGACACTGGAGAGGGGAAAAACGTGTCCTATGGAGATAGCGATTTTATGTTCAATACGACATGCCCTGCATCGCTGGAGCCTGTGTACCCATTGACAATTACAAAAATTGGGATTGGAACGCTTCAACCAATCCTCGTCCCGATTACGGCTCTCGCCCTTTTGTTTTCGACAATATATCTCTATCGAATTGATGCCGATGATCTCGATGAGACGTCCGCATTTGATGCGAAGGAGCTCCGAGCAATCCGATTTGGATTCCTGACAAAACTGATTTTTTCCGTCGGGGCTACCGTCTTAATTATTTTAGCAAACAGTTTGGTTAACAGCGGAGAATTGCAGGGCAGCGACATCATTCAGGACGATTTGTTCTTCAGTGCCTTCCAATCAACGACGCTGTTCATGAACATATTTGGTTCATTCATGATGGGTGTATTCTTCGCCTACGCTATCCTCAAGCAGGACGTATTGGGCATTGATGAGCAATTACGCAGAACATTTACTGGAACGATTTTCGCTAGCCTAGGGGCCTTCTTGTTCATCGCAGGTACGGAAGTAATGGAGAGTGCGACAGGGGTTGGCTGGGTTGGAGCAGTTGGTATGGGTACCATCCTTGTCGCAACAAGAAAACCCATTCTGTCTTCGATATCTGCAATTTCAAATCGTCTGCTACCCGAAGTTCATACCAAAGACGAAACTGCGTATCTTGAATTGTATAAATTAGCGATAGAAGATGGGAAAATCACGCAAAAAGAACGAACAATGCTCATGATGCAAGCGAAGGTTTACGGGCTTCAAGACAAGCGTGTTGAGCATCTTGAGGCTTGGTACAAAGACAACATTGCATCGGATGATGTAGATCCTGAACATCGTCCATTGTTCGAAAATAAAAATAACTAAAGCAATGGAAATTGAAATCATACCTTTGTTGGAAATTGAATAAAATTCTACGATGGCGAGCGAGAAGGCTATTCCCAGCATCCAGTGTTCAGGCTTCTTCTTCGGAGTCGCCTTCACTGTTCACTTCTTCCAGAGTGGCTTCGAGCCAACCACTGTCGACACTGCCTCCATCCCATTCACCGCGAACTTCGACTTCAATTTCTTCCTCTTCTCTCCATACTGGTTCATCGAGAGATCCGTGAGTGATGAATCGTCCAAAACCATCGACCTGCTCTTCGAGGAGTGACATGTGTTTCGATATCGGCAGGAAGTGGCCAACAGGCATACCAGCAGCGACGAACGGGTTGGTCGCAATACAAATCATCAATCCGTCTTCGGGGGCTAAGATATCGACAGATAGGCCCGGTGTGGCTGGATCTGAAATACGTGCAACAACATCACCTTCTATCATGATTGAACCGCTATCAACAAACAAGTCTAGCAATCCGCCTTCACCTGCTCGCAACCATTTTGAGCCACTGGCAAGCATTCGAAATCGTGGCCGGGGCGGTCTTCCGGGGACCATTTTTAATTTCTTTAGCACGTTCATGACTCCATGAACAGCAACTTTGACAGATGCTTGGTCTAACCAATTTGCACCACCTCCCTCGTAGGTAATTGCAGGAATGTCTTCCAAATTTGCGTGATTACGAAGCGATCCCTTTGGGGGTTTTGAGTCGAGGAGTATTTCGATACCGAATGCCTTTGCGAGGATATTTGAACCTGCATGAGCAAGGTCTACACGAAGTTGTGGCATGTTCGATCGACCTCTTCCTGCACTATGTAAGTCAATGATTGCATCCGAATCCTCAACAAGATATTTCCATACCTGGGCAGCAACTCTCCGTGTGGATGAGCCTTTGGAATTGCCAGGGAAATTGCGATTCAGGTCCCGTCCGTCGGGGAAGTATCGTGATTTGGATCGATATCCCGGCATATTGACCACTGGAACAATACGAATTGTTCCTGCAAGTGTTTCAGGATCGAGAACCTTTTCAGGATCTGTGAATGCCGTACTGAGGAGATGGGTGCAGGCCGATGGGCCTGTGAGTTCATCCCCATGCATACCTCCGAGTATGGTAATGGTTGGACCAGGGCGCCTCCCATGGATGACGGTTACAGATGTCGACCATGGATCGCCTATGCTTACCTCAAGCAAAGGTAAATCGATCGTGCGAATTGTGCCGCGCTTCACCAATTTCCGGTAAAATCTGTAGTCACTCCAGTCAGCGTTTCTATCCCATTCGGATCGGTCCTCAATCTGGTGCTCAGCGAGGGCCTTTTCGATGGCTTTACGTCGTGTTCGAGAAAGCTCATGAGCGATTCGAACGGGCTTGCGCTTGGTTTTGCGAGCCATAATATTCCCTCCCGCTTATTCCAATCCCGCAACGAGATCGCCGAGAACGGCATCAATGTCCTCTGCTTTTGTGACACCTGATGCGAGCAAGACGCCATGGGCACCCAATTGAACAGCCGTACGAACATCGTTGCCGTCTTTCACACCCGCTCCACATAGTACCCGTACGTTCGGGTTAATTCCACGAACAGCATCCACTGTTTCAGAAACAATTGCAGGGTCTGCTGTGGTGACTGATATCTCTCCTCCAATGAGTTCAGGAGGTTCAACTGCGATGAAAGTGGGCCCGAGTCCCGCCAGTTGGTGGGCTTCATCGACATCCGCTGCACACGCACAAATGGGAAATTCATTCGGAAGTTGCTGCATTAGATTTTTTACGTGAGTGATATCGACTTTGTGTTCTGCATGGTTAATGATTGTCCCCTGTGCACCTTGTTCTATAGCGTTATCAGGTTGCAGCCAACCAGTAAACGATCCTTGGCCAACCGGATCGAGGTGCTGACTCCAAACTTCTAGAGAGGGTGCAGCCTGCTTCACTGCAAACAAGTCGAATGCAGAAACGACCGCAACCATTCGAACATTGTTGGTTGAAGCACGTTCCATTGCTCGTGCCAATTTAATCGCTTTTTGTCCCATGGCTGTCGAATAGGTCTTGAAATTGACGACAATCAACGGCTGCATAACAATCCCAAGACCTGATTCTTCTTGATATCTTCCTTCCAATCACTCGGTAAGTGGCCACTGTGTATCGCATAGGACAGTATTATCAGGAACGGTTGAACCATGGTCGATAACAGCGTTATCAAGTGAACAATTCTTACCTATGACTGTATTTCTACCGACGAGAGTTTCTTTCAAGATTGAATTCATGCCAATTCGGACATTCTCCAATAGACTGCACTTTGACAGCGTTGCAGATTGGATAGAAGTGCCGCTTGAAAGCATAGAGTGCTCAACCTTGCTTTCACCAACGATTTGAACAGATTCATCGGCATACCAATTTGAATCAATCCTCTGGCCTTGATTCCATCGTTTGTTTGCAATACTGGCCTGTACACCTAACGACCAGCTTTTTGGAGTTCCAGCATCAATAAAATACCCATCAAAAGAAAACCCATTGAGCTTTCTCTCGCTAGCAAGCACCGGAAAAACCTCGCGTTCAAGTGAACTCTTACCTTTTGGAATATAATCGAAGATTGCATCCTCAAAGAGGTACGATCCTGCGTTTATCAGATTAGAAAAGACTTCATTCGACTTCGGTTTTTCTTTGAATTGAGTTACACGACTATCCTCGTCAAGTCCAACGATACCAAAGCGAGTAGGGTCCTCAACCTCCCAAAGCGCGAGCGTTCCAATTCCGCCATTCTTTTGATGCAGATCCATCCCAGTTTTCATATCGAGAGAAGAAATGATGTCCCCATTTAGGCAAACGAATTGACCAGATACAACATCTCTGCAATTTCCCAAAGCGCCACCAGTGCCCAAAGGTTCTGTTTCCTTCACAATTGTCACATCATATTCGACGCTTTTTTGTCGAAAATATGCTTCGATGTCGTCGATTTTGTAACCACCAGCGACGATGACCTCATCGACCTTGTCGCTCGGTACAGCCTCAACAACATGCTCAAGCAACGTTTTGTCCAACATTGGCAAAATTGGTTTGGGTATCTCGTACGTCCATGGGCGCAGACGTGTGCCAAATCCACCAGCGAGGACTACGACCTGCATACGACTGGGGCTTCGTTTTCATTATTCAACTTGTAGTCTGCATCGCTTCAATGCCCAGAAACGTCATCCGCACAGTTCAAGGACGTTCTTTTGTTCGCATTAAGCAGTGATACAATGAACATTCACGAATATCAAGGAAAAGCCCTGTTCAAATCTCATGGTGTCAAGGTTCTCGATGGGGTCCACTGCACGAGTGTTGAGGGTGCTTTAGGGGCTTATGACTCCCTCCAGTCAAAGGTGGTTGCAGTAAAGTCGCAAATTCACGCCGGTGGCCGAGGAAAAGGAAACCTGTACCTCTCTGATACGAGGGACCTCGTTATGGAAGGTGGTGTTAAAATTGCCTTTTCTCGAGAAGATGTTCAAACCTATGCGACAAATATTCTCGGCAACATTTTGGTTACGAAGCAAACAGGTGATGAAGGAAAGATTGTCAATCACCTCTACGTAGAGGCAGGTTGCGATATTGCCCACGAGTATTACCTTGCGCTCCTCGTGGATCGAGATCAAAAATCCGTTCTCATTATGGCCTCAACGGAAGGAGGAATGGACATCGAAGAGGTTGCGGAGGAAACCCCTGAACTTCTACATAAAATCAACGTCGATCCAAATGTTGGGTTAATGGGATATCAGATTCGAGATCTTGGCCTTGCCTTGGGTCTATCTGGTGCGTCACACAAATCCTTTGCAAGGATGCTTCGGTCGCTGTACGAATTGTTTGTTCAGGAAGATTGTGCCATGGTTGAAATCAACCCGTTGGTTCGAACTGTGGAAGATGAAATGGTCGCACTTGATGCAAAGGTTAGCTTTGATGAAAATGCTGAATTTCGTCACAAGAACTGGGACGATCTTCGAGATCTCTCTGAAGAAGAGGATGTGGAAATTCGAGCGAAGGAGACCGGCCTCTCCTATGTCAAACTCGATGGAAACATTGGATGTTTGGTTAACGGAGCCGGCCTAGCCATGGCGACTATGGACGTCATCAAGTTGTACGGAGGAGAACCAGCAAATTTCCTTGATGTTGGTGGCGGAGCGAATGAAGAGCAGGTTAAAACCGCATTTTCGATTATCATGGAAGACCCAAACGTGAAAGGGATTCTCGTCAACATCTTTGGTGGTATCATGCGATGCGATATCATTGCACGTGGGGTTATTGCCGCCACAGAAGCACTGGATCTCAACGTTCCACTCGTGGTTCGATTGGCTGGAACCAATGTGGATGAAGGAAAGGCGATTCTAGCGTCCTCAACACTCAACATTCATCCTGCTGATGACCTGGCAGAGGGTGCTCAAAAGATTGTTGAATTGATTGGAGGTGATGTGTGATGGGGATATGGATTGAAGAAAATGCAAAGCTCTTGGTGCAAGGAATTACTGGAAAGCAGGGAATGTTCCATGCGGATAAAATGGTCGAATATGGGACCAACATTGTTGGCGGATGCACGCCCGGTAAAGGAGGTCAAACGGTTGAACTGCAAGGAAAAAACTTCCCTGTGTGGAATTCCATGTTTGAAGCAATAAAAGCGACTGATGCGGATGCAACCGTCATCTATGTTCCACCGCCATTTGCTGGTGAAGCGATCATGGAAGCAGCTGATGCATTCGATCAAATCAAAGGCGAAGGTGTCGTCGTATGCATTACTGAGGGAATACCAACACTTGACATGGTCAAAGCAGTTGCTTTCGTCGAGAATCGTCCAGGAGTTCGATTAATTGGACCTAACTGCCCAGGCATCATCACGCCTGGGGAAAATTGTGGGGCGAAAATTGGGATTATGCCAGGACACATTCACGCCAAAGGACGAATTGGAATTGTTTCAAAATCGGGCACACTTACGTACGAGGCCGTTGCCCAAACAATGAGCATCGGTGAAGGACAATCAACTTGTGTCGGAATCGGGGGCGACCCTGTCAATGGAACCGGTTTCATCGACTGTCTCGCAGCCTTTGAATCAGATTCTCAAACAGAAGCCATCGTGATGATTGGTGAAATCGGTGGAA
>JAKUNY010000129.1 GCA_022451765.1 Candidatus Poseidoniaceae archaeon | reverse complement strand
CCCCCCAACCTCTACGTTTGGCGGCGGTTCCACCGTCACCACTTCAACACCGTCACCTCGTTCTTCGTCCGGCCCACCAAAAGCCTCCGCTCCAGAAGAGAAGCCAAAGGTTCGAAGGCGAAGAGCGGTTCGAAAGAAAGCCGCACCGGAACCTGAACCTGAACCGCAAACATCTGACAAAGCATTCTACGACGATGAAGAAGAGTTCACTGATTTCAGTTTCTAAGCCCAAGAAACGTCTTTCGCCCCTCGGAAGATGATTTGATTTTGATGCCACTCAAGCGAAGCAGGCAATTGAAGCAGCGGCTCCCCGTCTGCTTGAATAAAGGTTGAATGACCTGTCGGTACATCGGATGGGACACCGTGTTGATCGATGGGACGAAGTGAAATCCTGTTCACATCCAGTTGCTCTATTCCCCATCTTCCAACATGCTTTCCTTTCTTGACTGGCCCCATTAGCGACAACATTTGCAATCGGCTCAATCGATACGCTAAGACAACCGAGCCATTTTCTCGGGTTGGATGCATGCCTGGGACCACTCGATATCCCCCTCCAAACGTTTCACCGGTGGTGACCGTCATCATGGTCAAGTCGTGGATGGAAGGTTCACCATCGTCCAGTTTCAACTCAATCTTTCTCCGCGGCCAGAATGGAATTGTCGTTACACCGAGGTATGTGTACTTCTTCGGCCCCTTGATCCATTTTGCACGACGAAGCTTTGCTCGACTAATTTCTGAAGTGATTCCAGCATCGGATTCAAGGAAGACCCAACGTACTGTTCGGCCCTCGTTGCTGGCCTCACCATCCCAGTGATTTGATGGAGGACTTGGATAGCCGTCCAACGTTGGTGCTGCAAATCCCTCGAGTCGCCAAGCTCCACAACTTCGATCAACCCCGTTGACAAGGACGTCGATGGCTTGATTGAGATTGTCGCGAGAGATTCCGTGTGTGATGCAGCAATCGTTCCCAGAACCAAAGGGGATCTGTCCAAGCGGAATGGTTGAACCGCGGAGCCCGGATGCGACCTCATGGACAATTCCGTCTCCTCCAACAGCGACAATAAGAGGTAATTCATCGTTCTTGGATTCGAAATCTTCGCGGAGTTGGTGGGCGATTTCTGCCCCATGACCAATCCTTTCTGTGATGTGTTCAATGACTTCAAAGCCACGCTCAATCAATCGCTTCTTTATCCCCGGCCAAGCCTTACCGCAACGAAAGTCTCGGCTCGCTGGATTGACGATAAAATGAGCCTTGACCATGCTGTTTGCTGAATCCTGCACGGTTTCAATGTATCCATGGATGAACGAACAGACTCATCAACTCGATACCTTTCGCATTCGATGAGGACCCCCTCATGTGGACCAAGGAAGACGAGGCTTTCATGCAACGCGCTCTTGACATCGCTGAGCGTGGTCGCGGTCGTGTTGCTCCGAATCCTTTGGTTGGCTGCGTCCTTGTCAAGGAGGGGCAAATTATTGCCGAAGGGTGGCATGACCATCTCGGCGGTCTCCATGCTGAACAAATGGCCATTCACGATGCTGAATCAAAAGGGAAATCTCCGAATGGTTCGACGGTTTACGTCACACTTGAACCATGCAATCACTACGGCCGCACCCCTCCTTGTACTCAGGCCTTAATGTGGGCTGGAATCAAGAAAGCCGTCATCGCTCACTATGACCCCAACCCAACCGTCCGTGGTCAAGGAGTCGAAGTACTCAGGGATGCAGGAATTGAGGTCGAAACCGGATTGCTCGAAGCTGAGGCAGCAGTTCAAATGCGTGAATTCCTGTATTGGTGTGAGCATAGAAGGCCAATTGTTACCGTCAAATTAGCCGTCGATAAGAACGGTTCAGTTGATGATCGTAGTCAGGCCGCTGGTCGCTTTACATCTGAAGGATGCTTGGATGCAGTCCATCAGTTGCGTAAAGAATGCGATGCTATTCTTGTTGGAGCAGAAACCATTGAACGAGACAACCCCTCTTTGACTGTTCGTCGTGTTGAGGCTGAAAGGCAACTGCTACGCGTGGTTCTCGATCCGCATAAACGAACGAATCCTGAGGCTGTCGTCTACACTGATGGTCACGAGACCATCCAAATCGGGGCGGATTACAACGGCTTACTCCCGCTTCTCAACCGCTTGGGCGATTTGGAAAAACAACGATTGCTCGTCGAAGGTGGTCCGACTACCATCCATTCCTTCCTTAGCGAAGGGTTGGTCGACGAGTTCTATTTGGTGCAAAGCCAAGTTGTACATCAGCAACCTGTTTCATCAAACATCGATCGAGACGTTCTCACTCAAGCAGGTTTGTCACTGCACCGAACCGAAACTTGGGGTGAAGAATCGGTTCAAGTCTGGTTGCGGAATACTACGCAGTAATGTGATGAAAAAGCGGGCGATGCAGGATTCGAACCCACGTCTCCGGCTCCGAAGGCCGGAAGGATATCCAGACTACCCTAATCGCCCAAACCTTGCGAGATGGCTTCCCTTTTTGAAGGAGATGGCTCGACGAATACTGAAACATTCACCAGCTTTCAAACAATATGAGCAAGATAACGATTGGAATGACATACAGTGCGAGTACAATGTAGCCAAGGACGTATCCAGTCGTTCCTTCTGTACGACCTACACCACTGTGCCGACTTCTCGCAACACCAATGTGGCCAAAGATGATCCCTAAAAGTCCAAAAAACCAAGCAAACAGACAAGTCAATCCTTCTGTTACAAAGCCCAAAAGCATGAACAGAATACCAACAAGTGAAAGAACCATACCACTTGTTGCAACACCGTTTTTCATGGTTTCTTGAATCACATACTGATTGTTCGTCATTCCTTGAGGTTGCCCTGACAGCGTTGACCCTGGTTGTGAAGCAGTGGGCTTGTTGTCGACTCCAGCTTGAATAAGGACTGAAGCCGGCTTCTCACGAGGTTCCTCCGACTGCATGAACCGGATTTATTGTCCGTGTTGTTCAACGTGTCGACGACGCTGCTCTCAAAGCGAGGCACCAGCACCAATCGATCCAAGGAGAAGGAATGGGATAAGATACCCTGCGAGTGTGAGGTATCCGAGAACCAGACCAGCCACACCTTGTCCTCCACCAACACCGGTCTTGCTTCCTTGTGAGGCTCCAATGTGTCCGAAAATGACAGCGAGGAGAGCGAACAACCAACTGAACAGGAAAAAGAAACACAAGAATGGTATGAATCCAAGCGCAAACGTCGAGATTGCCAGAATTCCCATCACCAAACCTGTCGTCGAAGCACCATTACCGCTGTTTTGAGCGACCATGATGTTCTGTGCCATCATCGGTTGTGGTTGTCCGTAAAGCATCGGTTGAACCGGTTGAATCGGTTGTGGAATAGGAGCAGATTGAATCGGAACAGGCTGAGGTTGGTTGTTCGGTTGCTGGGGCTGCATGCGTTGTGCTGCGGTTCAAAGATATTCAAGATATCTGGTCACACAGCTTTTGGCGCTGCTTGGTTCACAGCATCGGATACACCTCGTGCATATCGCTCAAAATTCTCATTGAACATGTTGGCAAGTTTGTCCGCAGTTGCGTCGTAAGCAGTCTTGTCGCTCCATGTCGTTCGTGGTTGCAAAACCTCGCTAGGAACGTTCGGACATGATGTTGGAACTTCGAAGCCGAATCGATTGTCTGTGACGTACTCAACGCTGTCAAGATCTCCATCAAGTGCTGCGTTGAGCATGGCTCTTGTGTAACGAATCTTCATTCTGTTCCCAACACCGTATGGGCCTCCACTCCAGCCGGTATTGATCAGCCAAGCAGTTGAACCGTGTTCTTCCATCTTGGCCGAGAGCAGGTCTGCATAAACGCCTGGATGCATCGGCATAAACGGCTCACCGAAGCAGGCAGAGAACGTTGCTTGCGGTTCTTTGACACCGATTTCAGTACCTGCAACCTTCGCAGTGTAGCCCGAAATAAAGTGGTACGCAGCCTGCTCAGGCGTTAATCGAGAGATTGGAGGAAGGACCCCGAAAGCATCGCAGGTGAGGAATATGACGTTTTGTGGATGGCCTCCACGGGAATCCATGGTACGGTTGTCGATGAATTCGATGGGGTAGGAGCCACGCGTGTTCTGCGTCTTGCTTACATCAGTGAAATCGGGAACACCCTCGTCATTGAGCACGACGTTTTCGAGCACCGTTCCTCGACGACGGGTTGTGCCAAAGATCTCAGGCTCATCCTCTTCGGACAAATCGATGAGTTTTGCGTAGCAACCACCTTCGAAATTGAAGACACCGTTTGCGCCCCAGCCGTGCTCATCGTCGCCGATGAGGGCCCGCTTCGGATCTGCAGAGAGCGTTGTCTTGCCCGTCCCTGAAAGTCCGAAGAAGATTGCAGTGTTCTCTCCGTTGGTGTTTGCAGAACAATGCATGGGCAGAATACCTTTTCGGGGAAGAATGAGGTTCATCACAGAGAAAATCGATTTTTTGATTTCCCCAGCGTAACGGGTTCCGCCAATGATGACTTCACCTGCGGCATAGTTGACTATGACGAAACATTCTGAGTTCAAGGACGCATCCTCTGCCTCGAAATGCGGAGCATGAAAAACAGTGAATTCCGGTGTGTGTGAGGCGAGTTCTTCGACGGAAGGTCGAATGAACATGTTGCGCGCAAACGTACTGTGCCAGGCATTTTGCGTGATGATACGAATCGGCAAAGCTTCACTGGGTTCTGCACCACAGGCAAGATCTTGCACAAACAGTGTGTCCTGGCTGGAAAGGAACTCCACCCCTTTCGCTCGCATGCGTTCGAATGTTGCAAGGTCTGTCGCGCCGTTGACATCCCCCCAA
>JAKUNY010000128.1:3349-4827 GCA_022451765.1 Candidatus Poseidoniaceae archaeon | reverse complement strand
TTTGTCGATGATTCTCGGTGCACATGATCGTATTCAGGCCCTTGAGCAACAACTCACGCTGCTTCAACAAACGATTCAATCGCTGGGTGAAGGCGATGAAGGATGATGTTGTTGGATGGATTCTAGATGCTCACCTCTGTTCGGCACAATTGGAAATGGTTGTATGGGTTGCAACGGAACAGGATTCAGTGGTATCCTTTCGTGAACCGTGGCATCCAGTGCTTCATGTAAGTGGCCGTCAGGATCATTTGCGCAATTTGGTCGACTGGTTGTGGTTGCCGGAAATTCGCCTTCGTTACGGCCTTCAGGCGTACGCATTTGAAATGAAGCGACCGGAATTGGGTTCACACGATACAGAGCGTATGCTTGCCATTACACTAGAATCATGTGCCACAATGCGCGCGCTAGCAGAACACATCGATGCACGCGGTGAGCATGTGCGATTTACGCTCTATTCTGTGGACGTGCGTCCCGAGCAGCAATACCTTACTTCAAAACGATTGACAATTGGCTCATTCGTTCGATTTCAGGACAACCAATTGGTGCTTCTTGAGGAGAATCGCCAGCGTCGTGAATGGCGTTGCTGTCGAATTGAAGTTGTTCTCCAACAACTTGGACATGGGGCAACGTCATGTCGACAACCTAGCGAAATTCGCGTCGCTCAGTGCGACACTTTAGGGAAGGTAATCGGTGACGAATCCGTATTTTTGTTCAGTCAATTCGATCAAGTTCGCGAATTGGAGCAATGGTTTCAGGAGGTGGATCCAGACCTTGTTCTTTCAATCCGTGGGAACACTGAAGCGTTTCCCCATCTTATGTCGTACCTTGAAGCCAAGGGGTTGTCGCTTTGCCTTGGGAGAAACAAAACCCCGTTACGCCAGATTGGTCGTACTCGAATTCTCTCGTCGTATGGTCAAGTTTTGCGTAGCGACCCCCAATTCCCTCTTGAGGGTCGCATCCATATCGATCTCAGCTCAAGCTTTATGTTTCGAGAAGGTGGACTCGATGGTCTTTACGAACTTGCCTGTGTTTCTGCTACCCGCATAAGTGATGCTGCAAGAAAATCTCCGGGTTCAGTCATTAGTGCAATTCAATACAGAGTGGCGATGGAGGATGGGGTGCTCGTACCTTGGAAAAAGACAAGGCCAGAAGATACCAAATCTGCATGGGATTTGTTGCAGTCAGATCGAGGTGGTCTTTACCTTGATAGCCGTCCAGGTGTCTATGCAAATGTAATCGAATTAGACTATGCAAGCCTTTTCCCCAGTATCATTGCAACACGCAATATTTCTCCTGAAACCCTGAACTGTAGTTGCTGTCAGCCAGCGCAGAATTGCGTACCTATTCCACTTCATCCTGACGAGGCCAGGAAAAGGTTTCAGGTTCAGGGAAAACCATGGAAATCAGCCAGCCTTGCCTTTCCGCAACAGTGTTCAACAGCGTTTCAAGTGCCGGAGTTGATGACTCATTCATGTGGG
>JAKUNY010000128.1:0-3339 GCA_022451765.1 Candidatus Poseidoniaceae archaeon | reverse complement strand
CTTGGTCGTGTTGTTGCCCCTCTCATCGAGCGTCGACGTCGCCTCAAGCAACAAATTGTTTCCAAAGGTGATATGGCAGATCGCCAGCAGAATGCTCTAAAATGGCTTCTTGTCACTTGTTTTGGCTATACAGGTTATCGCAACGCTCGTTTCGGTCGTATTGAAGCACATGAAGCGATATGTGCTTGGGCTCGAGAGCTTCTTTTGCAAACCATCAATCTCGCGCAACAACAAGGATGGGAGGTTCTGCATGCCATTGTTGACTCCATATGGATTCGAGATGTCCAAGGACGTTCGCTTCAAGAACAGTACGACTCCGCAATGGACTTAGCTCAAGAGGTTCATGCTCTGACCGGAATACCTCTTGAATACGAAGCAACCTACCGTTGCATTGCGTTTCTTCCAAGTCGGGTGCACAGTGGTGGCTCGCTGACAAAGTACTGGGCCTATGGCGAGAGTGGGATGAAAGTTCGGGGTTTGGAACTCCGACAACATTCGACGTGCCCATGGGTACGTGAATTGCAGAAACAGGCACTCCAAATCCTCGCTGATTCAGACGATTTGCTGGACGGTATTCCAAGTCCTCGTGTCCAATCCTCTGTTCAACGACTTCTCCTCAGCGAGGTGCAACGCCAAGATACTCACCAATTACTCCCAAGAGAGCTGATCGTTTCCCAGCGAATCTCCCGTAAACCAACATCGAATTCATCTCAAACGGTCGCAATGTTAGCCTATCAGCGCTCCCAGTCCCTCGGCTTTCCCATTGAACTCGCCTCAAAGGTTCGCTTCATTGTCTGCCCGAAAGATTCGAGAAATCCTCTGCAACGAGTGCTTCTCGCCCAAGAATGCGAAGATTTGGGGCATCCTCTCCGCCGTATTGACTTGGATTACTATCGTCGATTAGCCGTTCGTGCGGTATGGGCTGTGTTAGGTCCTTTTGGTTGGTCTGAAGAAGACCTCCTTGAAACATCCATTACTCGACTCGATCAATGGATGTAACCTCTTGGAATCGCTGTTGCGTATCTTTCGTTTTCTTTGATTCAATGTCAACAAGGTACTGCTGCTCGTTGCTAGTAAACCGAAGTCTTCGCTGCTTCTGATTTTCCCACTGACCTTTGAAATGCTGACTAAGATAGGGGCGCATTGTATGCTTTAGTTGTTGATGCAAAGGCGATGTTGTCCTTCCATCGAGAATTATGACAGGGCAAAATTTCGCCAAATCTTCAAGCGATGCTAAACAATGACGTAGAATTGATCGAGATTCAAAGCGTTTAATCTGTTCATCAAGAAACATGGCCAACATTCCGTCGATAACGATGATTGAAGCCTTTGTGAGTGCCAGTTCATGGCGAACGCGTACAATTAGGGCATGCAGTTGATGCAACGTAAATCCGCGTCCTATGTACAACCTGCGCAAACTTTCCTCGATCGAACAATTTAGGGAACGCATAGCAGGAAAGAATATGCTTGGATCAAAACTGTGACCACCGTCAATCCAATGAACAGCATGACCTTGGGAGAGAAGCAGAACTGACCAATTCTGAGCCACAGCACGAACCTCTTTCCCAAAGGAGCCTGGACCTTCGAGCAGTGTAATACCTGAAGAAGGAATTTGCAAGTTCCGAACTGTGGATTTGGCTGGGTGCATGAACTCACCAAGTATTACCCATCATCAAATTCATACGTCAGTCTTTTCGTAGAGGGTAAGGAAAAAGTGAAGGATGAATTTCAAACACCGTCGTCAAGTGTATCGTTGTGTGCGCAAGGAACGAATCATCATCCATTGCGACCTCGATGCCTTCTTTGCATCGGTCGAGACGCTGCATCATGGCTTCCCGGAGGATGAACCTCTTATCATTGGTTCTGACCCAATGCAAGGACGAGGTCGAGGCATTGTTTCGACCTGCAATTATGCAGCCAGAGAATATGGTGTGCGCTCTGCAATGCCTATTTCCGAAGCATGGAGAAGGTGCCCTGGCCATCCATTTGGACCTGCACGATTCATTCGTGGAACACGATCCTTGTACTCCATGGCTTCACGGCGCGTGATGAAACTTCTTCGGAACGATTCTGACAAGTTCGAGCAGGCAAGCATCGATGAAGCGTACCTCGACATCACAGAAATTGTTGACGGTGACTGGGATGAGGCGATGGCACTTGCAAGACGTTTGCAGCGAAGCATTCACGAAAAAGTCGGACTTACGGCTTCATTCGGGATAGGATCAACTCGGATTATCGCGAAAATGTCCTCCGAGATCAACAAACCAAACGGTATTCATCGTGTTCTTCCGGATGAGATTTCAGACTTTTTTGATGCAAGGTCCGTTCGTGAAGTGCCGGGGATTGGTCCGAAAACTGCCAACATACTCGCAGAGTGGGGAATTACAACGATGGACGAAGCCGCTGAGCTTGGTGAATTAGCCCTGTCGCGAATGACTTCTTTGCGCTTCGCTACGTGGCTTTTGCGAGTGGTTGATGGTTCAACTTCAAACGAAGTAAGCCCACTGCGATCCCGAAGATCGATTGGGAAAGAACGAACTTTTTCCGAGGATCAAAGCGATCACGAACACGTCCTGGAGCTCTTGGAACAACTAACCATGCGTGTTTTGGAAAAAGCTCGAACTGAAAGGATTGCTGGCCGTCTTGCAGAGGTAAAAATTCGCTACACTGGGTTCGAAACCCACACACATGGGCGATCGATTCCTGTTGCGATGGATGACACGGATGTCTTCTTACGACAAGTTCGCAGGCTGTTTGCAGAAAACGTCCATCAGGACGAGAATATACGTCTGATTGGGTTCAGGATGGGCCAGCTCGAAGAGTTAGATACTCGACAAACAACGCTGGATTTCAATGAAGAATCAGAGTAGCTTGTGCATCCGAGTAAGTGTTCCACGAAACGCTTCGAGCGATTCAGGAATTTCAATACCGTCAATCTCAGCATTCAGTGACAAACCGTTTTCCTTCTTCGTTTTCCATACTTCGCTGTTGAATGCTTCTATTTCAGAGGTTTTTGCATTCAACTCGGGTTGAATTTCAGGGAGTTCTGGGAACGTGTCCACGTCAACAGCGCTCTTACCGTAGAGTGTCATCGATATGTAGTGGCAGAAAAAGGGGCATACAGGGCTAAAGGCTGCAAGGAAATCTTCCAAAATACGATGAATGGTCCATGCTGCGTGTTCATCACCATCGTAGAGCCGTGACTTCGCCATCTCGAGCCAATGGGATGGGAGTACACCTGTTCCAAATGTTTTGAGCGCTTGCGTTGCGGTATAAATGTCTAGATTTTTCCAAGCATCTTCAACGACGGTCATCATGGCAGATAATTCTGACTGAATC
>JAKUNY010000127.1 GCA_022451765.1 Candidatus Poseidoniaceae archaeon | reverse complement strand
GAAGAATACAATCGCAGAGTTCGACAAGAAAATGGATTCCTGTTACCCAATCCACCTCGGGACAGTTGTGATTTCGATACTGAGTCGGGGAAAGCAATGTTCGCAGTTCATGACTTGCCGGATGTAACGATCGGGGAGGATCGCTTTGTACTCATGACGATGCGCAGCCATGATCAATACAATACCACAATATATGGGCTGCATGATCGTTATCGAGGTGCCCATGGAAATCGTCGTATTGTGTTCATGAACGCTCTCGATATGTCGGAACATGGTCTCAAAACGAGGGACGTTGTTGATATCACCAGTCACTTCAACAGTGAATTGAGAACATCAAAAACTTGGTTTGTTGTCCCCTATGAAATTCCAAGAGGAAATTTAGCTGCTTACTTCCCGGAAGCTAATGAACTCGTACCACTTGATTCTACTGCAACCATCTCCAACACGCCTACATCAAAATGGATAGAGGTCACTCTCTCCACTTCAGAAGTCAACGTGTCTGAAGAGGAATGAGTGAGAATATGGGAGAAAATGCCTATTACCGTCTGGTGCGGGAAAACAGAACGTACAGAAGATTCTGGCTTGCTGCATTTATATCGAAGTTTGGAGAGTGGTTCAACACCATCGCTCTCTTCCTCATCATATTGGAATATACGGACTCCGAATTGTTGTTGGGAGTTCTCATGGCAGTCCGAATGGGTTGTTTTGCCCTCATGCAACCTTTTTTTGGTTTGCTTGCAGACAGGGCAAATCGCAAAAAATTGATGATAGCCACAAATGTTCTACAAATCTTCCTTGCTTTAGCATTCATCGCAGTGGATGGTCCTGAGGATATCTGGTGGATGTTCCTTTGCTCAGGTGCAATGATGGCTTTGCATGGGTTGTATGTTACTGCAGAACGCGCAGCAATACCCAACATCGTGAACAGTGAAGATTTGACAACAGCCAACGCATTGGACAGTGCTACATGGTCAACAGCGCTCTGTCTAGGCGCCTTTGTAGGTGGTCTTGTCGTATCTGAATACGGCGTAACGGTGGCATTCATCATAGATTCCATTACGTTCCTGATTGGAACCGTTATCCTTCTACCACTTACTGTACCTCAGACATACGACAAGGCATCATCTGGTTCGATTATAACTTCAAGCTTGAAAGATATGTGGATTGGTCAAAAAAGGATTCAATCCGATCCGAGATTGTTTCGAATTATTTTTGCTAAAACATCGTGGAACATTGCAGGTGGTGGATTAGCCGGTGTTTTCCTTGTCCTGGCGGGAAATGACATTGACTTTGTAGGTGCAGCACTGGGTTTTGGTATCTTTTTCTTTGCGCGTGGCGTGGGAACCGGTATTGGACCTATTCTAGCACGTCGACTGTTCAAGGATTCAGAAAAATGGCCTCGTTTGGTCGGTATATTGATCGTCGTGAGTGGATTGTTCTATGTGTTGGTAGGATTAAGTTTGGACGGTCCTATACTGTTGACCCTTATGCTCGTGACATTAGCACATACTGCAAGCGGTGGAAATTGGGTCTTGTCAACCGTTCTTACCCAACAATGGGTAGAAGATGAGATGCGTGGCCGAGTATTCTCAACAGATATGTTGTTGCTCTCCATTGGGCAAGTCATTTCAACAATATCTGCCGGTTTTCTGGTTGAAAATGGGTTCGTCAATCTCCAACAGGGAATCTTAGCCTATGCCTGTTTGATGGTTCTATCTGGATGTGTCTTCACCGTTTGGAACCCTAAGCACACAACTCATGCTCACAAATTGGTGGAGTGAAGTATTTGCGCTCATTGGAATTCCTGTCGATAATGTCAAGTTGTAGTGTCGAGGTTTCCCCTTCTTGAACGGTAACGATTGTCGACGTGCTTGCAGGAAGATAATCTTCTCCTGTCGATGCCAGTGAGATACGAATCGTGTGCCCTTCTTCTATGACTGCATCAAGAGGCATGAATTCCATCTTTGCATTTATGGTTTCAATGATTGGTGCCCAGGTTTGAATGTCGTCTCCACCTGCATGATAGCGCAAATCCATGATGGCATGACCAACATGTATGCATGAACCTTCAAAGCAATCTTCGAACAAAGCGTAAAGTTGCCCACCAACGCTAGCCGTTGTAACATCAACATGCAATCGAGGTGTCCCCGCAACCCGTAATGTTTCCGTCAAAGGTTCTGTTTCCCATACGGGTCCGGACGAAGCATCGGGTAAAATCGTGAGAGAACCTCCAACGTTCGACAACTCACCGCCCAAACTCGCCGTCCATTCCGTTGTATCTGCAGGAGGGTAACGTGTTTCTGTCCTCCACTCACCATAGTTGTCTTGGACTTCAATCCACTGTCCTGGTTGCGGGCCTCTTTCTTGAAGGTAATACTCAAACCACTCCAAGAGATCCTGCATCCAATCGAACCGGATCATTTCGGGGAATGCCTCACCACCGCGGCCGCCAAGATCACTTCGTTCATACAATTGCTGTGGCCGATCCGGATAATCATGGTCCCATTGTCCAAAGAGACCTTTCGCTTCAATTCCAGCATCAATTAATGCATTCATTGTTGGAACTGCCATGTGAGGATCGACGTTCCAGTCATGCATACCTTGAATCAAATAAACGGACCCGTTGTAATTCTGGAGAACCCGATCAAGGAAATATCGTTCTGCCCAATAGTCTCCAAATTGTTCAGATCCCAACAGGTAGGCGGATACGCCTGTCCCAGGGCCGATGAGGTAATCGGGACAGATGTTTTGGTAATCTTCCTCATCACCGTCGATGCCATAGGACCCATAAACGCCGTTGTGCATAATCGGCGCTCGAGCTTCGGAGCTCCCATTTCTCCACATCAGTTCTTTCACACCGATGAGGCCTGAAATCGGTACAATGGTTTTGAGATAATCATGTTCATCTCCGAACATTGCTGCTTGCCAAGGAGTCGAACCGTCATAGGATTTACCGATTAAGCCCACGTTTCCATTGCTCCAGTTTTGTTCTGCAAGCCATCGAACTGCAGCATCGTTGCCCAGTTGTTCTGCGTTACCCATAAGATCCATGCAGTGGTTCGAACGGCCAGTACCTGAAACCGAAATTTGGGCAAATGCATACCCATGAGGCAGTATTTGATCAATAATCATGGTGCCGAGCCATGACCCGGGAACCTCAATTGTGGGGGTCTGGACTGAGGGTTCTTGGAAGTATGGTCCAATTTCGGCTATGATGGGTACCTTCACACCATCTTCTACATCGGGTCTCCAAACAGCGAGGCTGATCAATCCATTTGGTGCAGCTCCCCCCTCTTCTAATGGAAGTTCATACTCGACAAAGTGATGAGTCGAATTCCATTCATTTGCCGTTTCAAGGAGCGTATATGTTCCATTTTCAAGAACTTGGCCGTGTTCTCCATCTGTAACATAGTCCTCTAAGTAGCGATCGTACAGTGAAACGTAGGCATCGGATGAGCCGTTTTCATTGTCTACGACTGCTGAAACGTTGTTGTTGATGGTGGCTGAGATGATTAAAAAGACGATGCAGAAAGCAATGGTTGCCCCAAGGACTGCGTTAAATGATTTTGAGGTGTCTTTCTCAACGTCCAAGAGAATGGCATCAGCATCCATGTCTTGGCTCATGGTGACGCCACGCAGCCTCTCTTCTTCAATCCGTCGCTATAGCCCCATGAATAATCCTCAAGTCCTTCGGTCGTGTCGGCGTTGTGTCGGGAGGGTATTATTTGGACGAGAAATTAGAATTTGGTCTTCCTCAAGAGCTACCTCCACACCCTGGCCTTGAAGAGGACATCGACCATGCGCCTGTTCGAAAGCAGATACTATCGAGAAAAGAAGAGCGGTTAGCACTGCATAATGCCCTCCGATATTTCGATTCCAAGCATCATAAGGTGTTGGCTGCTGAATTCCTAGACGAATTACGGAAATTTGGGCGCATATACATGCACCGTTATCGGCCACAGAGAAATATACGTGCTTTACCAATAGATCAATACCCCTCACGCTCTCTCCAAGCAGCAAGTATAATGCTCATGATCGACAACAATCTCGATCCTCGAGTAGCACAATTTCCGAATGAATTGATTACATACGGTGGCAATGGTGCAGTTTTTCAAAATTGGGCTCAATACAGACTCGTGATGAAATATCTTTCAGAAATGAACGATGAACAGACACTTGTCATGTATTCAGGCCATCCGCTCGGCCTTTTTCCGTCGCACAAAGATGCTCCACGTGTTGTTGTCACCAACGGTATGATGATACCGAATTATTCCACAACCGAAGAGTATGAACGCCTCAACGCAATGGGAGTGACTCAGTATGGGCAAATGACTGCTGGCTCGTACATGTACATCGGACCTCAAGGGATTGTCCATGGAACTACAATTACACTGATGAACGCTGCCAGAATGAAGTTCGGAGTGTCGTCCGAGAGTAACCTCAGTGGATTACGATTCATTACATCAGGTCTGGGTGGTATGTCAGGAGCACAAGCCAAAGCAGCAGTCATTGCTGGTGCAGCATGCATTGTTGCCGAAGCAAACCCAATCGCTGCAGAAAAACGGCATTCTCAAGGCTGGGTGGAACATCTTTGTTACGATGTCGATGAGGCCATCAACAAAATGATATCGGCATCCGACAAAAATATTGGAACATCGATCGGTTTCGTAGGGAACATCGTCGATTTGTGGGAACGAATCGTTGAACGAGAGATTTTTGTTCATCTCGGTAGCGATCAAACCTCATTGCACAATCCATTCCAAGGAGGGTATTTCCCTGCAGGGTTATCGTTTGATGAGTCGCAGTCCCTGATGCATGAACAACCAGAAAATTTCAGAGAACAGG
>JAKUNY010000126.1:2817-4870 GCA_022451765.1 Candidatus Poseidoniaceae archaeon | reverse complement strand
CATGAGTTGGAAACAGAGACCAACGGACAGACCCCAATCAGCGAGGCATTCGATTACTTCTTCATCAGCACCCGCAACACGTGCACCGAGTTCAGCACAAATGTGGAACATGCCGGCTGTTTTCCCTTCAATCATTTCGAGTTACTCCGGTTCTGTAACACGTTCTCGGTTTTCGAATTCAATGTCCAATTGTTGACCCTCCGAAACTCGACGTACCATCCACGCTATACGATTGACCAACGAAGGAATATCTTGCACGTCAATATTTGCCGACATGACCAATCGCTCGAAGGCAATTGCTAGCATTGCATCGCCAGCATTGATTGCCGTGGGCATATCGTATTCAATGTGGACAGCATTACGTCCTCGACGCATTTCATCATCATCCATAATGTCGTCATGAACCAATGTGAAGTTGTGAATTGTTTCGATCGCAGCACCAATATCAAGCAGGCCTGAATGTGTATCCCCAACTGCACGACCAACAAGCCATGGAAGCGTGGCCCGCATGCGTTTTCCACCGCCGTGTATGAGGTGCATCATCGCACCTGCTAAGCGTTCGTGACGCGAAGCGGTTAGACTTTCAACGATACGTTGTTCAATAAAGGGACGTACTTCCATAATGCTGATGTTGAGGTCAGCACCCTCAGCATTGGGCAGCAGGTGAGTAACATCGCCCATATCATGAATCATATCATCTTGTAAAGCTTCGCAGGCATGCTTGGCACCAACAGCATCCCACCAATCCGAATTCATCATCCGAGCCGCTATGCATCGGAACCATGGCGCGATGACGTTTTTCGGGTCATCATCGACCAACATTTCGTCCAATTCTTCAGCGTTGACCCACTTGACTGCAGACACTTCATTCTTGTTTGGATGAAGTTCAACATCGGCTTGTATCATGAGTATGTGGTCAATCTCCCTTTCAATCCAATCAGCATTCATTCGAGCAGAATATCGCATTTTTGTAATAAAGTGGAAGTCATCGATGTTGAGCGATTCGGGAGATATCCCAAGTTCCTGATCGAGTTTCCGAATCGCTGCCCTTTTGACGCCTCGAGCGTTTACTTCATCCATTTCATCTTCGCTTGCAAGTGGATGGGAACAACATGAGTTCGCCCAAACACTAGGAAAGGTAATTTTGTCATGTGCGCGTTGTTGCAACAACATTTTACCCTCGGAATTGAACAACAACACACTGAAAGCACGATGCAATGCTCCAACTCGATAGTGGCTATCAGCCTTGCTTATGGGGCCGACGATAACGTCACGCTCATCGACTTGAAGAACAGCCTCTGCCATCATTCCTGCTTGAATCGAATCAGAGGACTGGGCAATCATAAAATCCGAAACATCTGCCTCGATGTTTGCCTCGGGAACCGCTCCGCTCGCATAGTTCGACATATGAGCCCCATTCGTCCTTTCAAACGGCCCTAAATAGACAGTTCGCCTATGTTTGAAGAGAATACAACGTACTTTCGAAGAATTGACCAGTTGTTCCTACTTAACCCTTTCAATGCAGCGCCAGCAAGGCCTCTTCATATCAACAGATGACATAGTTCAAACTAGAACAAAGGAAGCAAAACGATCAGTGCGATAATCCAGTGATGGAGTCATATCATGTATGCTCGGACGTGAAATTTTATGTTTTCAGTGAATCGAGGAGCAATTGAGAAGCCAAACCAATTTCCAAAAAATCACCTCAAGGGAGGATGGTTGTTCCTCGCCATGGCTGCTTCCGAACAAGTGCCGCTATTCTCGCAGGGTGTTCTCCGTTGACGAGGTAGACACCTACCCCGGACTGGGCTACTAAATGTCCTCTCTTCATTTTCAAACCAATTCCCCCGGTTACATCAATCTCGGATTGGTGCAATCCCTCATAATGGACATCGGGTGACCAACGTTCAATCAAGTCAGCATCGGTTGCAAGATGGGGTGGGACTTTCAAAAGTCCATCAACACCACCCATGGCAAATATGAGCGATTCAACGTGCGGCAGTTCCAACGAGAGTCGTGCTACAAGATCATCGCCAGCGAGGATTCCAAATTT
>JAKUNY010000126.1:0-2807 GCA_022451765.1 Candidatus Poseidoniaceae archaeon | reverse complement strand
AAATTTTCGGTCATCTTCAACATCAACAACATCTCCGAAGGTAACGTGAACCGTACCAGGATTGGTTGAGGAAAACCGATCAAGTGATCCATCAAAATTTGGTCCGAGGTTTGCAGCCCATCGATGCGGTGGATGCGAGTGTACGCCAAGCCCCAAATTTTCCAATTCGGCAACAACGATTGAATTGAGTCGCAGCATGTCTTGCCGAACTTCATGCACCGCTTCAACCTGAGATTCGCAGGAATCATTTGGGTGCGATAGATTCGGGATATACCCTTCATTCAATCGCCAAAGCTTGGCTTTTAGATGACCGAATGAACCTGCGCCATGGACGATTATCACTTGAACTCCATCCGTTGTGAGGGAGTGAACAACCGAGCACAACTCTCGGATAATTTCAATTCTCGCAACCGATTGTTCGTCTTTCTTGGTAATGAGAGCACCGCCAAACTTGACAACAATGCGTCTCACCATGGGACTCCCAAGAATCTGCCCTTCATGAGTATGCCTACAAAACACAGGATTCAATACTCTGCGATGATTCACACAACCATGACCGATGAGGGCCCGAGTCTCGATTCCTTCCTAAGGCACCTTCAAACAGAGGTTGAATCAGCCAATGAAATCGCAGACAAGTCTGAGCGCAATGGGCGTTTGTTGCAATTGGAAGCATCCATTCAAGAAGCGATTATCTTCGCAAATCGTTACAAAGAACTGCAGAGTCAAGGTCTCGATCCACTCTTGCTTGTTGATCCAAAGGTTCAGAGAGACCGTCCTGCTCCTCCAGCAACCAAAGGTCAGGCCATTCTGCTCGGAACGACAACTTGTGCAAGTTGTGGCTACTTGTTGGACAATGATCTGGACTTTTGCCCCGCTTGTGGTGCTAAAAAGTAATTATTCTTCTTCTTGTTCCCAACGAGCAACGGTATCAACAATCATTGGGTCATCATCACCGACTCGGTAGAGGTATTCCGGCGGAACTTCATCGGTGAGAAACACGGGCTTACCAGCACGGTAAATGGTGTGTCCATCGGCGGTGGCGCGAACGGTATCGATCTCGATAATTGCAGGACGATCGATTCGAACATGTCCCGCTTCCAATGCATTGACAATGGTTTTGGAGAGGTGAATGTGATTACGTGTGCCTGATGTGATACCAAGTTGGACGATGGCATCTGCCTCGCCCGGTTCACACGGCCAATACAAAGCCTCTGGAATCTCATCGGTTGGAAGATCAAGTTCAATTTCAATCGAATGACCATATGTCGCTCGAATCATTTCGCCTTCAACCTGATATCGGCCCTTTTCGTCAGCGTTTGCAATCGCCTCAAAGTGCCATCCACGTAGCCAATGGTAATGACGACGTTGTCCGGAAATTGAGTCGGCGAGTTCCCGTGTACTCACCCAGCCATTGATGTCCATTTCGACGTTGAACTTTTCAGGTGCGTGGCGCAAGACAAGAGCGAGCATTCGGCCAAGGCTGCCTGCTTCTCGGTCGCTCATAATGTATTTTCCTTCATCGTTACAGATGGGACAGTTGGTGCCACTAAAGTGACCGTGCTTTCTACATTGGCGCAGCATGTCCGTGGCTATCGACACCCATTCATGAACCCTGCGGGTGATTTGACCGACTCAATCAAATGCTTGATTCGATTGGAGATAACATGGTCGATGTTGCAATGGTTGGTGCAGGCCAAACAAAATTCGGCAATCATCCCCTGGGGCTCAAGGGTATGTGGTCTGAGACCATCGAAAAAGCAATTTCAAGCGTTGATCATGGCTTCCAATCAACCGATGTTGATGAGGCCTTTATTGGAAGCATTGCATTCGGCGGATCTCAACTCGGAAACACAGCTGCTCTCCTCACGGAACATTCAGGTATGGAAGGAGTGAGTGTTCGTCGGGTCGAGAATGCATGCGCATCCTCAGGTTTTGCCCTCCGTGACGCATGGATGGCAATCAAGAG
This sequence comes from Candidatus Poseidoniaceae archaeon, assembly GCA_022451765.1. Classification (GTDB taxonomy): domain Archaea; phylum Thermoplasmatota; class Poseidoniia; order Poseidoniales; family Poseidoniaceae; genus MGIIa-L2. The sequence goes on along the minus strand of JAKUNY010000126.1, from coordinate 841 downwards.
CGGACAGGCGGATGTTGTCGTTGCAGGTGGCATCGAGAAGATGAACGACCTCTCTGCTTCACGAAAGCGATACTGGCTCGGTGTATCTGGTGACACAGAATGGGAGCGACTCGCAGGTCTTACTTTCCCTGGGACATATGCTCTTACAGCACGACGTTATTTCCACGAATTTGACGCGACGCACGATGATTTGGTCCATGTTTCGGTGAAGAATCATATGCACGGATTCGAAAACGAGGTCGCTCATCTGCGGAAACGTGTCTCGTTTGAAAAAGCCCAGTCGGGATTTATGGTAGCGGACCCGCTCACATTGTATGATTGCTGTCCAACTTCTGATGGTGCGTCTGCGGTCATCTTGGTTGCAGATCATCTGGCGCACAAATTCACCGACACACCCGTTTGGGTCAAGGGTTCAGGCGCCGGATCAGACCATCTCGCGCTCCATGACCGTCCAAGCATTACGCAATTACGAGCAACGCAATCTGCAGCGGACAAAGCATACCGTACGGCTGGAGTTACACCCAAAGACATCGATTTAGCCGAAGTCCACGATTGTTTCACAATCGCCGAAGTCTTAGCCACAGAGGATCTTGGTTTCACTGGACGAGGTGAAGGAGGACGATTTGCCCGAGAAGGCGAAGGTCGACGAAACGAAGGAAGCGTTACCATCAACGCGAGTGGTGGGCTGAAGTCCAAAGGCCATCCACTTGGAGCAACCGGAACGGGTCAGGCCGTTGAAATATTCAAACAACTACCCCAACAAACTGAGCATTCTCGACAGCTGAGAGATGCTGAGATTGGCTTAGCTCACAATGTCGTAGGTTCATCAGCGACGAGTGCA
>JAKUNY010000125.1 GCA_022451765.1 Candidatus Poseidoniaceae archaeon | reverse complement strand
TGTTACACCTCAATCACTTGTTGGAACCACAGGTGGATTCCTAACAGGTGATGGCGACTTGGTCGATGCTGGTGGCTATGCAGTAGCACCAATCGCATGCAGCGGGACTGGTGAATTGAAAGGTATTCCTGTTGATGAGTGCTCTGCTTCGGTAGATCCAACAACTAATCCAATCACTGCAAAACTCATCAAGCAGTTCTCCCTACTTGATGCAATGACGCCTGCGCTTCCGGTTTACTTTGGGGCTGAGATCAACATGCAATCTGAGCAGCTTTCTGGACTCATCATTGCTGGTGATTCGACCTCGACGTTCTACCTCGACACACGAACTGGAACCGATCTCGCATCCACACCAACAATGGATGATTTGCAACCAGTGTTCCAGATTGTTCAGGGATCTGAGATTGCGGATGATGACGCAGAGGATATGGAAAGTGCCATTGTCCAGAACCAAGAATACATGGGCTGGTGGATGAACTTTGACAACGGATTCGATTACGTTGCATTGTTGCTCTACATTGGCGGTGTTGCATTGATCATAATGCACTACGTCATGTCAGGCAAGAAAGAAGACGAGTTGACTCAGTAAACTACGTCACACAATCTTTAGCATGACCAGTCCATGGAGCATCCATGGACAAGCGAGCGAAGATAACCATCTTCATCGGCCTTGGCATCTTTCTCATGGGTGTCGTAGGCATGATCATCGGTGCTGCCGGAATCGGTGGCGTGGAAGAAGAGTGGAACAACTTCGCACTCGAAGATGTCACAAATGGAACCGTAACCATCGAAGACAATGATGGAATTGGCGACGTAGGGGTGACCTTTTGGGTCAAAGGCGAATATGTTGATGACGCTGAGAACGGTCTTTGGGAGGTGTGCGAACAGGTCGGTATTCGTGTCACTGAGAAACCCGAGGTAACCGAACCATGGGCTACAGGGGCCTATGAAATAGAAGGCGAGTGCTATTCCGAAGTGCTCTACGACTTAGACAAGGAAGGGACGTCAAGTTGTGAGTCCGATTATCGAAATAAAAACAACGAACGAGAAGCCAATGGGCTTGTAAAAATAGGCCGTGCGTGCTATGGATGTCTCGCTGGAGACTTCACCTTTGAATCCAACGGATCGGTTTGGGTGACGTACGACGATGCAATTGGAGAAGAAATTGCTGGAGAAGTCGGCCTGATTGTCCTCGGCTTCTTTGGTGGTTCAGGCGCATTGTGCTGCGGAGTCGTGGTTATGCTCATTGGATTGATCTTGATCTTCACCTTGAATGACGATGCACCGGTTCAGATGCACGTTGGTGCTGATGGGTCGTATGTCCTGAATCCAACCTCAGAAAACACGGTTGGCGTTGGCATCAATCAATCGATACCTCAAGTATCGACACCTTCAGTAATAACAGAAGAAATGACCAAAGCAGAGCCCTACCAGTTCCCATCAACGGACGAATCCGTCGAGACTGAAGAAAAAACCATTGCAGAATGAATAGAATCCTCCTAAGGAGGCATTCTTATAAATTGCCAGTCGAAAGGATGCATCATGCATACAGCAGGTAAGGTATTGTTAATCATTGGTGGAGTAATTACTGCTCTTGGAATTGTTTTGATTGTTGGGGGCGCAGCAACTGCGAACCTTGACCCTTCAAACGAGAACTACTATGCAGGAAACGGTGGAGATACCTGGACGGTGCCTGGTGATGATTTCTACGCAGTCTACACTTCGAGTTCAGTCAATTGTGAATCGTTTGAAATGACAATCACGAGCCCAAACGATTCCGATTACAACCTCTTCAGTTCCTCTTGTGACTACAACAATGAGGATGACCTAATTGATGATGATTACATTAAAGTTGGAGATATTAGTTACTGGAACACAAACGCAGGAGACACACTGAACTTCGGTCAGACCTCCTCAACAATCTATGTCGTTGGTGAATTTGAAGCACTTGGTGACGCAGCTGGAGGATTCCTTGCGGCGGCTGGTGGTGTACTGGTTGCTATTTGCGGTGGTGTCATCCTTCTCATTGGACTAATTCTCGCTTTGACACTCAAAACCAAAGATCCTGTTGTAATGCAGCAAGGACAAATGATGGGTGGTCAGATGATGGCAGGACAGATGCCAATGCAGCAAATGCCAATGCAGCAAATGCCTGCTCAACAGGTACCAGTACAGCAAATGCCTGCACAGACAACAGCGCAACCGTTCGAGTACGAACAGAAGTAATCACTCTTCTTCGTCCTCGTAGAGGAACGTATTGCATGCTGGGCATGTGAACGAACGAGGGCGATCGCCATCAAGTTCGGTGACCGTTCCACAAGATCCGCATAGGATTGTGGTTTTCTTTGGTTCATCGATGGTGACATCAACTCTGTACATGATTCGATTTGCATCAGGGAGTTGCTCAGGACTAGGTGTCCAAGCAGCGATTTCTTCCTCATTCATTGTTCGCTGGCTTGAGGTACTCATTCCAACAATGAACAAGAGAATTCCAGAAACGCCGATGACTGCCCCCATTGACAGAACGCCTCCAACCGATAAGAAAGCCCCAAAAACGATGCAAATTGCTCCGGATAGAATCAGGTTTTCTCGCACATTGCGAACCATCGCCATCACCTAGTTGAGAACAGTTGCAAGTGTCTTAGCGACTCGCTCAACTGCATTGCTTGGCATCGCACACAAACCGATTCGGATGCCTCCACGGAGCGGTACGAGGTAGACGTGATGCTGCGCGCATGCTTCAGCGATTTTCTCTGGATCATCGTGCTCAAGCCACGCGAAGAAGCCATCATGCGTTGGATTGACCGGAACGCCGTGTTCCTCGCACGTGCGGACGAAGGCATCTCGTCGTTCAGTAAGCAATCCCTGCAAACGATCCCGCTCAGCCGCCCACGCCTCTGCGGATTCTTCGTTACCGTGCAATTTTGCTGCAGTGTATTGAAGGATTCGTGGTGCTGCAGACCAAGTCTGTCGCCCAGTTGTTCCAAACACATCGCGTAAACGCTCAGTTACGTCCTGATCTGGATGAATCCCGATGAGTGCGCCTGCCCTTAGTCCGTAAGCTGTGTGTGATTTTGATAGAGAAAGTGCGTAAGTTATGAGAAAATTCTCAGGCCATGGTGTACCATCATTCATTGCATCAACAACGGTTTGACCCCAACCATGCGGTTCACTCGCATACAGACTGTACGCAGTATCGAGAAGGAGTGTGTGGCCCACATCTGGGCGTTTTGACGCACTCGCCATCATGATGTCAAGGGCTGCTCGACGGCCTTTCGCAGTCATTGTCAATCCTGTAGGATTGTGTGCTGGGTCGTTAAGCCAAACCATCACAGTGCTCTGTTTCTCTGCGAGTTCATCGATGGTTGCTTCAAATGCTTTATCAGCAAAATATGGGTATTCGCTTCCTTCTTCGGGGAGCAATGGCCATGTTGCCATCTCAAGTCCACATCCTTTGAGAAAACCTGCATAGGGCCCCCAATGACGATCTCGAAGCAAAATTGCATCGCCTCGCTCGCAGAGATTGTTTGCAGCGAGGAAGAGTGCGCCTGAGCCACCAGGTGAGGCAGTTGAAACAAAACTGAATCCCAATGATTCCATTGTTTCTCGATGTTCACCAAGGGCGAGTGAGATGCTTAAATCTAGAAAATCTGGAAGCCCTTTGAGTGGTGCATAAGAAGAAAATTCGACAGCGGGGGCTTCCCGAAGCATCTGATCGACGACATTGTTGATTGCCAAGGTTCCATCGTTTTCCAAGAGTATACCTGCAGTTCCATTTACTGCATCGTGCCCTTCCTCTTTTGCAGCAAGATAACGTGCATACCACCCAAAGATGGTATCATTGCCTTGGCGCGTTGAAGCAAGCGCATTCACAAGGGATGCACCAGGTGCTTCGTCCATGGCCCAGCCAAGCAGGTTCCCCATTTGACCTTGATGGGTTGAACCGTTTCCTTCATCAAGGGGTGACACGACCCGTGGTTCAAGGCCAACGTAGCACAGTCTGGTAGTGCGTCTGATTTGTAATCAGACGGTCGGGGGTTCGAGTCCCTCCGTTGGCTCCACCAATCCAATGCACAAGAATACTCAAACCTTTGAAGCGTTTGGTTGATGCATGAGCGCTGCTCGACTCGACGGCAAAGCGTGTGCAGCTGATTTGGAAAAACGACTCAAGCAACGTATTGCAAATTGTTCTGTTCAACCACATCTTGCAGTCATCATTGTCGGCGACGATCCCGCTTCGCACGTCTATGTGAACAATAAAATTCGTTCCTGTGAGCGATTAGGGATTCGTTCGCCGCATGTTGCACTTCCTGAGGAGACGGATGAATGCGTGGTCGCTGATTACATTCAGTCGATGAACCAACAAAACGATTTACACGGAATCCTCATACAATCTCCACTTCCAAAACACATGAATGAAGAGGCGTTGACAGAATTAATCGATCCGAGAAAAGATGTCGATGGTTTCCATCCAGTGAATTTAGGGCGGTTGGTGCAAGGAAGACGCGATGGTATGGTTCCATGCACGCCAGCAGGTGTAATGGAAATGTTACGTTGGGCTGAGGTTGATTTGACCGGAAAGAAAGCCGTTGTTCTTGGTCGTTCGTTCAATGTTGGTATGCCTCAGGCATTGCTGCTTGCAGCACGTGGAGTTGATGCAACTGTGACGGTTGTTCATTCGAGAACAAAGGATGCAAAATCAGAATGCCTCCAAGCGGACGTGATTGTTGCAGCTGTAGGACGACCAGAAATGATTCAACCGGATTGGGTGAAAAAAGGGGCTATTATTATTGATGTGGGTAGTAATTGAGTTGAAGCAAATGAACAGAAATCAAGATTAGTTGGTGATGTTTCATTTAATGATGTTAAAGATACAGTAAGTGCTATTTCACCTGTTCCTGGTGGAGTAGGACCAATGACAATTGCTTGCTTATTAAGAAATACAACAAT
>JAKUNY010000124.1 GCA_022451765.1 Candidatus Poseidoniaceae archaeon | reverse complement strand
TTGCGATGCCTGTCAAGACATCGCACCAGAAGTCTTTGAAGTTACGGATGAAACATCGCAAATTCTCGCTGCAGTACGTCTCGATGGAGGGTTTGACCGTAACGAGGGAATGAGCCCACTTTCAGGCGATTTTGGAACACAATACGCTGACATCATCCTCGAAGCTGCTGAAGCTTGCCCTGTTGAAGTTATCAAATTCGAACTTGTTTCAGACGGTGCTGAGACTGAAGTGGCTGCCGAAGCACCGGCAGTTGAGGCAGCTGTCGAAGCTGCTCCTGCCGCAATTGCAGTTGGTGGCGCTGCATCAGAAGAACTCACTGCTGTCATGGGTGGTGATCGCTCACTGACCATTCTCTTCGGTTCACAAACAGGCAACGCTGCAGGTCTTGCCGAGAAAACTGCAAAGATGGCATCCAATTACGGGCTTGAAGCAAGCGTTGTCGACATGGACGGCTACGACAAATCAAATCTTGCAAACATCAAACGTCTTCTCGTCATTACATCAACTTGGGGCGAAGGAGAAATGCCAGACAATGCTGAGGCCCTTTGGCAATCTGTTCAATCCGATGCACCTGCACTTGCATCCATGCACTATTCCGTGTGTGCAATTGGAGATACTTCCTATGACGAGTTCTGCAAAGCAGGACTCGATTGGGATCAAAAACTCTCTGGCCTTGGTGCAACGAGCGTTCAAGAAATCCAACTCTGCGATGTTGACTTTGAACCACCGTGGATCGAATGGGTACAAGAAGCACTTCCCCGCATTGCCTGTGTCGATGACTCAGGTACCTTGCAAGTCGAACTTTTCGAGGAAATGAAAGCATACGGCACCTCCGACGATGATGACATCATCGAGGGCGATTATGCTCCCGGAATCATTGATTCGACCGAGATTGCGGTTGAACTGGAATTGTTCCGTTACTGTCCTGCTCAAGGCGAGCGAGGTTGGGATGTCGTAGCAGTCGCAGTTCCTGCCTCTGCATCACTCGAAGATTTGTTTACAACCTTCCAAAGGGACGTGGATGGAAGTTTTGCTTTCCGTCGAGGCGCTCTTGGTGGCACATCAACAACAGGTGTCCGGGTCAATGGACGCGTCGTGCTTTCTGATGTTACCAGAGTCGGCGATCTTGTTTCAAACGGCCGTTTGAAAGTGGAACCGCTTCCAGGTTACCCCGTTATCCGAGACCTGATTGTCGATACCCGTAAGTTCGAAGAAAACCGAAGCAAAACTCAGCCATGGATGCAGGCAGACCCTCGAGAAGGAGAACGTCTCATCAGTGGACAAGCCGTCGGTGTTCTGGCCTCTGAGACCGCTCTTGCTCTCTATCAAATGAACGCTGTATCAAGCCATTTGCTCGCACATGGCATGTCCGATACAGTCGACTTCGATCCTGGTTACGAAGGACCAGGCATTCACCTTCAACGCTGGGTACGCATCAACGATCCGCGTACATCGGACAAGCATCGTGCACAACTCATGGCATCCCTGCAAGGCAAAGGAGGTGTCTGGAGCGAAGCAGACCCAGCCTCTCTTGCTCGTCATGGTGCAGCAGGTGCACTGCTGGCAGATACCCTCAACGATGCACGAAGTCGCCTCCTCACAGAATACAAGAACGCTGGCCGACATGGACGTCTCGTCAAGTGGTACGGTCGCTCGGTTAAATGGTCCGGTAAACTCAATGAGACGACACTCTATCGACAAGTCCTCGGACCACTGGGATTGGTTTCGAACGTCTTCTCGGGCGTTTCCGCACGAATGATGCTTGGATTTACGCGCACTGGTGGACCGCCTATACGTAGTCTCCAAGCACTTCTATTGCCTCCTGCTGGTGTTGGAAAGATTCCAAACATGTTCAACAGGAAAGTCGAAGCTCACCATGAAGTTGTCAGTCTTTTCAACGAACTCGATCAACGGTTCTGAGGTGACTGGATGAAGGTAGCATACTATCCAGGAAATGTAGCCCGTGGAGCAATGATGGAAGTTGAAGACTGTATTCAACCGCTTTGCAAAACATTGGGAATCAACCTGATCGAACTACCAAAAGCGACCTCGGACGGTGGAAACATCATCCGTCAAGCATCGCCTCGACTGCAACATGCTCTTGCTGCTCGAAACCTCGCTCTTGCCGAACAAAAGGGCTTGGACATCATGACATCCTGTGCAACCTCACACAGAATCAACTGAGACACAGCAGCTTCTATGGAAGCAGATCCTGTACTGGCTTCACAACTCAACAACCTCATTGCGCGCACCTCGAAAATCGAATATGCAGGGGAATCAAAATCCCGACATCTTTTGCATCTCCTTGTTGAAGAGATTGGTCTTGAGAAAGTCAAGGCTGCTGTTGTGAACCCTCTCAGCATGAAAATCGCAGCATACTATGGACCATACATGCAGCGTGAGGGCTTCTGTGGTGAAGACGACCCATTCAATCCGCATTACCTCGAGGATCTCATTTCCGCTCTCGGAGGAACACCTGTCGACTATGATGCTCGCTGTCAGAGTGTTGGGTCTCCAAGTCTTCTTACCAACGAAAAAACCGCTTTGCGCATGACTGCCTCCGTTCTCTCAGAAGCCAAAGCGAACGGTGCACAACTGGTTGTAAGTGCATGCACCATTTCGCACTCCAATCTTGATTCTTATCAGGTCAAGGCTGGAAAAGTCACAGGGAAAGACACATCTGTTCCTGTGATTCATCTTGCTGAATTGGTGGCTTTTGCTTTGGGTCATTTCCCAGACCGCTTAGCACAACTACGAACGCGTGCAAGAATCATTGGCGGTTGATGTCTCGTCCATCAAGAATTGGGCTCCAAGGATCGACCGCATCCTCGCCGAATTCAAACAAACTCTTCTGTGAACGAGAGCGAGTGTGCAACGCTGGCGTTTTCGGAGAGTCGTTCGATGAAGTCTCAGCATTATTTTCTGATGCATCGACTTTCGTTTCCTCTTCTATAGATTTTAGCCGCAACCGTTCTTCTTTCAAGAATTCCAATGCAGGTCTGCTTGAATCGCCATCAACAATCTCAAATTCCAGCAAGTTTCCTTCCTTGCGAACTTCATACGAACCGACCGGGATTTCTAATCGCATCCTGGCGAGGACATTGTGCATTCGCTTCTCACGATTTCTCGATGCGTGAAGAACATAAACGTCACGTGTGTCATTAGCCACCAATACGTGAACCGACCCACTCTGCTCCCGTGCCGTTCGACCTCTTCGCTGGATTGCTCTGATTGCACTCGGAACAGGCTCGTAGAAGAGGACCATGGATGCAGAAGGTACATCCAGACCCTCTTCGCCAACAGAGGTCGCAACAAGAACGTTCATCTCCCCGTTTCGAAAACGTTCCAATTGCTTGAGTTGCTGTTTCTGCGTCATCCCTTCTTTTTTCCCGCGTTTGCTTTGCCCGATAAATCGATCAACAATCGCTCCAGGAATTTGGTTCAAATCTTCCACAAGATGTTCAACAGTATCTCGATATTCACTAAAAATAAGGATGCGTTCGTTTGGGTTTTTTTGCAAATGCTCCTCGACAAGTTGCCTCACAATTCCTGCTTTGGGATGGCATTCCTGCAATGTTTGAACAGCTTGACGGAAGTTGTGAACCACTTGTTTCTTGAGAAACCGACTGGTTGAACGCTCTCCATCACGAAGTTGTTCATCTGCCCGCTGCAAATACGATCGAGCCGAGCGCAAACCTTGGGTCTTTAGCTAGTCGAGCAGCATGTGCATCCGTCGAATGTCTGAAATTCGACGGGCTGCATCGTATCCTCTGGGATCTCTCCGGGAAATTGCAACGCTGGCTCGTTGAGCCGCTTCCTCAATGAGTCCAGCTGTGAGGTGCTCGGTAGGGGCGAGAAATCCCTGCCGCTTCAGTGCATCCGTTTCTTGAAACTGATTTGCTTCCAAGGGCTCCAACAACGCCAGTGTCGTCTCATCGAGCATAACTCGAATGGTGGCGATGTTCATGTCAACGGCATAGGGCTTGAGAAGGTCATCCTCTCGCTTTGCAACATAAATTCGTTTGACATCCAGTCTGTCTCTCAATTGTTCGATCGATTTCTGTGTTGAGCCAGGACTTGCAGTTGCAGCAACCAACCAAGGAGCTGAGGCCTGCGATTTGTATCGTTCGGCCACTTGGGCAGTGGCGTGGTTGCCTTTGGCATGATGCGCTGCATCGATAATGAGCAAACCAACTGTTTCAAGATGTATCAGTCCGGAATCAACATCGTTGCGAATCACTTGAGGCGTTGCGATGACGATGATGGCTTTGCTCCAAATTTCGCAGCGCTTTGCAGGTCGGTCGCTGCCCGTATACGTACGGACAACCTCGGGATCGATTTTGATGCGTTCAAGAATCATTCGTCGCTGTTGCTCGACTAATCCGACGGTTGGCGCAGTGATGATAATTTTTTGAATTCCGGAGTCGAGAGCATCGGCGATGCAATTCCATTGAACAGCAGTTTTTCCGAACCCTGTCGGCATCACCAACAGGGTTGAACAGCGAATACAGGCTTGCGTTGCAGCGATTTGGTAGCCCCTGGCATCGATACCATCCTGCAGGAACGGGTGGCGCAAGACAGGCATGTTTCAAGGAAAAAGTCGAGGGTTCAAAAGGATGATGTGCAAGGACCGAAACGAGCCGACGTCGTTGTATTTCCAAGGGTTGCAACACCGAACGACTGATATAGGGGTGGAAAGTCGGAAGGTT
>JAKUNY010000123.1 GCA_022451765.1 Candidatus Poseidoniaceae archaeon | reverse complement strand
AAGCTGAGAGATCTCGTCAAAGCACTAACAACCAGAAGGTGAAATCATGACAATTATAGAAAAAGACACAGTTGCACGTGTTCATTACACCGGTACGTTGCCGGCAACTGGGGAAGTGTTTGATAGCAGTGAGGGTCGTGACCAATTGGCTTTTCTCGTCGGTCACAAACAAATGATTTCTGGGTTTGAAGAGGAACTTATGGGTGCTAGAACTGGTGATAAAAGAACATTCATTTTGGAGCCAGAGCGTGCGTATGGTCCAAAAATTCCTGAGGCAATCCAACAAATTCCGACCGGCATGTTCGGCGATATCACTCCAGAAATTGGGATGACGTTAATGTCGGATGTAGGACCATTCCGTGTTGTCTCTGTCGATGGTGAACTCATCACTGCTGACTTCAATCACAAGCTTGCAGGAGAGACGTTGCAATTTAGTGTAGAGGTTATCGAAGTCCGTGAGGCAACCAAAGAAGAAGTGGAGCATGGTCATGCCCACGGACCAGGCGGCGTTGAGCACTGATGAATGCGAGGCTTGATGAATCGCCTTCGCATGGGTAATCTATGGTCGAATTGAGAAAGTCGAGTTGGGAAACGCTCGGCGGATTGCCAATTCCGGCATACCATATTCCAAATGACTCCGTTGAGCGCCCAGGTAGTCCGCCGTACACTCGGGGAATTCACGAAAATATGTACCGATCTCGATTATGGACCATGCGTCAATATGCAGGTTTTTCTTCAGCGAAGGAAACAAATGAGCGTTTTCGATTGCTCCTCGATCGTGGACAAAAAGGCCTTTCTGTAGCTTTTGACTTACCAACACAACTTGGCTTGGATGCTGATGACCCACTAAGTGAAGGTGAAGTTGGGAAAGTAGGCGTGTCAAGTTCGTGCCTTCAGGATATGAGGGATTTGTTTGATCAAATTCCACTTGACAAGGTCTCTACTTCCATGACCATCAATGCTCCCGCTATGGTTTTGCTCGCCATGTACTGCGTTGTCGCAGAGGAACAAGGTGTTTCAAGTGACAAAATTTCAGGGACCATCCAAAATGATATTCTCAAAGAATACATCGCCCGTGGAACGTATGTTTTTCCACCGCTTCATTCAATGCGGCTCATTACAGACATTTTTGATTACTGCTCACAATTTATTCCAAAATGGAACACGATATCAATCTCAGGATATCATATTCGAGAGGCTGGTTCTACAGCAGTACAGGAATTGGCTTTTACCCTTTCAAATGCACTTGCTTACGTTGATTCTGCGTGCGCCAAGGGCCTTGAAGTTGACACATTCGCTCCGAGGCTATCGTTTTTCTTTAATTGTCACAATGACTTTCTGGAAGAGATCTCAAAATTCAGAGCTGCACGCAGATTGTGGCATGACCTGATGGTCTCTCGATACAATCCGACCAATCCTAGATCCACTCAGCTACGCTTTCATACACAAGTTGCTGGTGTTTCGCTCACTGCACAACAACCACTGAACAACATAAGTCGTGTCACGATTCAAGCCCTTGCTGCAGTATGCGGCGGGACGCAGAGCCTCCATACGAACAGTTACGATGAGGCCTTAGGACTCCCGACCGAAGAAAGTGCGACGATTGCATTGAGGACACAACAGATAATTGCCGAGGAGTCAGGTGTAGCTGATGTTGTAGATCCATTCGCCGGTTCTTTTCATATCGAAAAGCTGACCGATGAAATTTATACGAAAACAAAAAGTGAAATTGATAAGATTGAATCGATGGGAGGAGCATTAAAAGCGATTGAGCAGGGGTATCAACAACAAGAAATCCATACGACCGCTTATCGTTATTTCAATGAAATTGAACGGGGCTCACGACGCATTGTCGGCGTTAATCATGGCATGATGGACGAATACATTCAGATAAAGCCAATGAAATTGAATCCAGAGGTTGCACAACAACAATCGAATCGATTGTTGAATTTACGAAACGACCGGGACTCAGAGAAAGTTGATATCATTCTCGAGCGTATTACACAGGCCTCAGCCGATGGCTCGAACCTGTTCCCGCTTGTCCTTGAGGCTGTCCGATCAGATGCAACCCTTGGCGAAATAATGAATGCTATGAAAGAGGTGTTTGGTACGTACTCCGCGCCAAGTGGATTTTAGGTGATACAATGAAGCAACGAATTACAATTGATCATGTTGGTATTGCCGCTATGAGTCTTGATGAAGGAAGTAGGCTTTGGGAGTAGATTGGCTTATTAAGGCAAGGTGCTGATGACCTCATCGAAGATCAGGGTGTGAGAACTCGATTTTTCCCACTTTCAAGCATGACCGGCGATGTCACAAATGTCGAAATTCTTGAAGCAACAGGTCCGGATACACCAATTGGAAAGTTTCTTGAGAAGCGTGGTCCGGGAATTCAACAATTATGTCTTGCGGTGGATGATTTGAAGGAAATGATAAACCACCTCATTAAAAATGATATCCAGATGATTGACACTGTCCCGAGAATGGGTGCACATCGCTCCATGATTGCAATTGTTCACCCAAAAAGCACCGGTGGAATTTTGATTGAATTGAAGCAACGGTGAGAGATTCTACGGGCAGAATGCTCATAATCGTCTTTGCGCTCAGGAGATTGATGAGAAGTTGCATTGACCTCCTTATGGCCTTACCGCACATCGCAGGACCTCGAATTCGCCGGGAATCGGAATACCTTGCTCAACAACTCGAAATGTTGCGAATCAATGGAACTATTACCAATGAAGCGTTCTTGGATGCCGGTGCTGTCCAAGGCGCATTTGAATTGATTGCGACGTTGGTCGAAATGGGTGTAAACCAAAAAGAAATTCAACAGGAATTGAGAAATACCTTGGACCGAGCGAAGCGCCTGGAAGAAAAGCATCCAGGTCTCGATAACGCAGTCGAAAGTGGCCGTGCTTCTTGAGAGTGTTCCACATGGAACCGTTGCTACGACTGACTGATGTGAAAAAATCATTCGGGGACATTCAAGCAATTGAACATGTAAGCCTCGACATTTACAAAAATTCCGTTGTGGGCTTGGTTGGTGGAAACGGTGCAGGGAAAACCACGTTGTTGCGAATCATGTCGGGCGTTTATCGTCCAACTGAGGGTGACGTAACATTAGCCAACAATCGTCCAGTCGCTGAAATGCGTTCAGTTCTCGGTGTCGTACCTGAATCAACAGGCCTCTATTCGAAATTGACCGCTTGGGAAAATATACGGTACCATAGTCGCCTGCATGGAATTGATGATCAACTAGCTTGGAACCGCACGTACCGGTTTGCAAGATTATTGGACATTGAAGATTCATTGCATCGATACACAGAAGGCTTTTCCAGAGGGATGAAACAGAAAACTGCATTGCTACGTTCGCTTGCTCATGGACCTCAAATTCTTCTGCTCGATGAACCAACAGGTGGTCTGGATGTCACATCCGCTAGGACCGTACGATCTTTGGTACGAAAATTGAAAGACGAAGGTGGAACGGTCATTTATTCAACGCATCATCTTGCGGAAGCACAACAGGTTTGCGACCGTATCATTATCGTCCACAATGGGGTAATACAAGCAGATGGAACGCCAGAAGAACTGATGACACTAACGAATTCGCAAACCTTGGAAGAAGCATATGTATCACTCACTAGTGAAACAGCACGCCCAAGGATGGAAGAATCCGAGACACCGTCCAAATTCTCAGCAATGTGGAGGCGACTCTTCACACCTACCGGCAAATTGGAGGTGGTTGAAGATGAGTAGTCGAAAGAGAATTGTAATCGTTGCAAAGAAAGAGATTATTGAATTCATAAGGGATTGGAGGACCATTGTTGCATTGGTTCTCATTCCATTGTTGTTGTTTCCATTGTTGTTCATTGCGTTCCCAATTGTTATGCAAAATGAAGCTGCTGAAATGGATGAAAAAACAGTTGATGTATTGATCCAGTCCGATGACATTGAAACACACTTGGTTGATGAAATTATGAACCAATCAGCACGTGTATTCATAGAAGCGATGCCATTGAATTTAACCACCCTCTCAGATTCTGGAAACAACACAGAACAATTACGTGACTTACAATACGATGCTATTTTACGAATAGAACTACGTAACGATACCTGGTATTACGCAATATTACATCTGTCTACTTCAGAACAATCGATTGAAGCCCGTAGTCGTATTCTTGATGTATTGATTCAGTGGGAAGAAGACCTCACATCCCAACGAATTGAGTCAGCTGGCTTGGATGTTGCGTCAACACTCAATCCTGTTCAATGGGATGGTCCAATATTGAGTGCAGATGTTGCTACAAAAGGTGAGCAGGCTGGTATGTTGCTCTCACTTTTCATTCCATTTGTGCTCGCAATCTGGACAGCAAGTGCTGCTGTTCAACCAGCAATTGATATGACCGTTGGTGAGCGTGAACGAGGTACACTCGAATCCTTGCTAAGTCTACCATTGTCCAGAACAGAACTCTTGCTCGGAAAATGGCTCGCGGTGGTATCCATAACAGGCGTTGGTGTTACCTTACAGATTGGCGGTTTATTGTTTGGAATCGCATATCTCGCCAGCGATTTTATTGATGTCCCATCGTTGAGTTTCGGAGCAGTCTTGCTCCTGGCACTCGCAATTGGATTTTATGGCACGATGATTGTTGCACTCTATCTAGCACTTGCTATGCGTTCTAAATCAGTGAAGGAAGCTGGTTCAGTCCTTACCCCGATAACCCTTGCAATGATTATGCCAATCCTCTTGACCCAATTTATCAATCTTGATGATGTTGAGATGTTCTGGTTTGGCGTACCGTTTGTGAATGTTCTCCTTGGATTACGCGAATTATTGCTGAATCGGATCATCGTTGAACACGTTGTCGTATGGGTCCTAGTGTCTTCTTTGATGTGTATTTTGACGGTTCGTTATGCAGCAAAGCAATTTCACCGTGAGGACATCATTACTACAAAATCATAGTATTCTTAAAATATTACTGTAATATGGGCAGAGTATGCCTAAAATAAGTTTGGACATGCCGAATGA
>JAKUNY010000122.1 GCA_022451765.1 Candidatus Poseidoniaceae archaeon | reverse complement strand
CCTGATTCCATCATTTTCTCCTCCTGGTCAGAACCCATTGCCGAGGAGGTTCACCCTCCCATTTGGGGGGTGAATGGATAGTTCTCACGTCATAATTTCCAGAATTCACCTTCTTCATCAGTTTGGAGAATTCCCGATCATTCATTGCATTCACAGGTTTCCCCCCCGTAAATGTGAACCCAGCACGAGTCATACGATTCTTTGACTTCTCGAAACGGCGATTGAAGGACCTTACCGATGCTGGATTGACCCTGGTTTTTCCCCTTTTTGACGGGGAATACCGAGCCCTCCTTATCGGAGGTGCTTGCTTTGCCTTTCTCCGCCACCACCCGAAACCACCATCAGAAGTAGGAAATCGAAACAGGAGCGTCGTCTTCGTCGATGACAGAGTATTTGACCAGGGCAATCATGACAGTTTGGGCCAAAACGACCAAAGCAACGATTCCCAAAACCAGAGGCATACCTGGCAGATCGTAGCCAAAGTCAAGCCAGGCGTCGAGAGCTGCAAATCCAAAGAACAATGTCAACAAGGTTCCTCCGATGACCTCCATGCCTGTGTAATCTTCGTCTTCCTCGTCGTCGAAAATTCGATTGTTCCAGAAAACAAGGTAGCCACCGACCAAAATCAAACCATAACCGATTGAAGGAATGACCCCAGTCAAACCGCCATCTATTGATACCAACAGGCCAACGATTCCAGCAGAAACCAATCCTGTTCCAATTGAAATAGTCCTCCTTCCCAAGAACCAAGCGATCAATGCAACCGCCAGACCAAGAATGAACAGACCAAGGAAATATAGCCCATCCCAGAGGGTATCGAAAAAGTCCGATGCTTGACTTCCTACGGTGCCGCCGCCGCCGCCAACGTTCAAACATTCTGCAACGAATGGTGAAGGAGGAGAAGGCATGGTTCCATCGGAGCACGTCTCGACTGCTTGGAATTGCACTTCGACAACGGCGCTTGGGTAATACGTCTGTCCTGAACCGCCTGAGACTGTAGCCTTTTCGTAGGCATTGCAGACCATCATGTAATACCCTTCACCCAAATGAGGTTCCAAGTTGATCGTCTCTGCCAAAATACCTCGGCCTGTCGGGTTGCTGGTCGTGGACCTTACCATCTGCTGGTCTAAGTCGATGTCAGCCCAGCCTGAATACGAATTGGTGTTTCCAGGTAGCGAGATGGCCCCGTATGGGACCCAATAACCGCTGTTCGGGGTTTCTGTTGGATCAGCAGGGACTCTCGCATCAGAGCCAAATAATGGTTGCTTGACATTGAATCCCGCATCATCGGGAGACGTCAAATCCGCTGGAACCCAAGCGAACAATTCCATCCTCATGTAAACCTCATTTGCATTCCCCAAGTAATTGCAGGTTAGCAAGTTGTCTCGATAATTGTCATGTTCAATCAAAGAGTCGGGGACCATCAGTTTTTCGTATTCCACAATGGAAGCGTCGTAAAGCTCTTTGTTGGAGGTTCCGTTTTCAGCAGGCAACACGTCGCCATCGGTTGGACGATATGCTCCATCCATGAACGATGAAAGTGTTGTTTCAAGTGAGCCCGTGAATGTAAAATCAGCCAATCGATCAATTCCGTCATCGGCACAATCATCGAATGGATCCTCGTCAACCAAACCATCGCCGTCGTTGTCAATGTTGTCGAACCAATCCTCGTCAATCAAACCGTCCAGGTCATTATCCTCCCAGGCGTAAATTCCCAAATCCTCAAGTCCGCTCGTGGCACAATCCCACGAAGGATCTGGATTTGGTTCAGGCCCAGGAGATGTCGGAGGGGCCGCGGTTCGCGCATAGGGGCAACCGTCGGAATCAATGGCATAAGTTGCTCGGTTCGCACTCCAAAGCCTCCACCTATCAACCGTATAGTTTGCATAGTCTTCAGCGAAACGTGCGCCATCGGCTTGTCCTTTGAGGTCGCACTTGTCCCTGGTATCAGGAATCCCGTCTAAGTCGTAGTCATTCCATTGTGGGTTCGGGACTGGTGGATTGTTGGGGGCATCAGCCTCTTCACAACCTACATCGTCAACCTCGACATTTGGGTCGGTTCCAGGGCATTGATCGTCAGTATCTGGCACACCGTCTCCGTCTGAATCAACATTTGGAAGGTAAGGTGTATTCTTGCCTTTGATTCTCACCCTGGGTTCTGTTGAGAATGGTGAGATGAGATTCAGGCCACACCAGAAAGCCTGATGCGGGTTTTGCCCCGTGTTTTGTCCGCTTGCAGGTTTATCCGAAACACATGGAGTCTCATCAATGAAGTCGCTGAAAGAAATTGATGGGGCGCCGATTCCAAAATAACCACTATCGGGGTTTCCACACCAGGATTGCTTGAAGTCGGTTGAGATTGTTCTACTCTTCCCGTAAGACGCTTCCCATTGGCCCCAACCTGGAGCTCCTAATTCTTGGTGCTTGTTGACCCTGTGAGTCGGGTCAACCCAGCAATGCATGTTTTGGGTTTGTGTGTGTCCTCGAACGTCAATGATAAGTGCGAATTCAATCGTTGTGTCGGTAGCGTCCGACAAATAACCTTGCTGAATCAATGATGATTGCGACATGTAAGTGGTTGAGGCCAGGTGTGAGTCATAAAGAGGGGAGCCAGTGATCGGTATGTCGAGGTTGAGGTAGGATGAGCCACCCAATTCGTCTCCCTCAATGTGCAGATTTTGAGAAGGTTCAATCGCAACACCTGAAGGATCGGTTCGAGCAGATGGGTTTCCTGTTATAGGATCGTAGCAAAAGTCCGATGTGGCTGTTCCAAGCCTTTGAGTTTTCACATGGAATTCACCAAGACCAGTTCCACCAATCCAGGCACCTGCTGAATTTCGGTTTTGCGGAGGATAAGCTCCAAACACACCGTTGGGGTAAGTTCCGTCATCATAGAAATTGATGTCCCAATAGTCATGAATGTGATTGAAAGACGAATCTCGGGTTCCATCCATGTCGTCATTTGTCCCTGGCGCTGAATCGTCAGAAAGGACGGTAGCGCCCCCAGCGAACATGTCGGAATAAAGGACCACGTTGTTTCCTGTTTGTGTGTAGTGAAACGGGTTGACCTTCATTTCAGCAGTAGTTAACTCGCCGCCGTAAACGGTATCGTATGGATTGGCCCAGTAGTCAGAATCACTTTGATCCATCGTGTGTGTGATTCCTCGATTGAATGTTTGCACACTTGACGTATCGAGAACTCCAGTCCAAACGTCGATGTTCTCAGTCGTTATCAGCCCGCTCAGTTCCATAGTTCGTTGTCCGCTTTTCTTGTAGTAGTATTCCTGAGCAGACCACTTATCCCCGTCGCCGCCAATGTAGAATCCTTTTTGTGTTTCTCGTAGGTAATTGCCTTCTGCGTCTGTTGCGTAAAACAGGGTTGAACGAATATCGGGCGTTAAGCTGCTTCCGTCGTGGTTGTAGGGGTCGCCAAGAACCGAGGCTTTGTCGGGTCGATATTCGGCAGAATAGCGGCCTTCTCCTTCCCATCCTTCGAACATATCGATTGGAACGGCAAAGACGTCGATGTAGCCGTTGAAACATTGCTCATACCATCCTCCGTTGCTGGATAGCCAGGTGTCCCAAGTAGTTGGATCACTCCAGGAAGAAAGGGTAGGGCCGTAAGCGACGGTTTGAAGACCGATTTCCAAAGCCATTGAGGTAAATGGTGCATTAACAGAAGTTCTCCAGTCATTGACTGGAACTGAAACCTTCTGAACTATCCCGTCGAAATCATTCGATGAATCGAACAGAGGTAGGCTTGCTTGTTGTGAAGTGGTTGGGTTGTAATGGCCGTTGAACAACGTCTTGATTCCCTGCAAACGGCAGATTCCGCTACCTGTGTTTCCAGTGGACTTACACCATCCATCGCCGCCCCAAGCAAACGCTCCAAAGGTCCCTCCAAAGTTTGCTCCAGTAATTTCGGATCCCGCTGTTGGTGCATTATACCAAGCACAATTTTGGCTTGAAGCCGTGCATCCATAGCCGTAAACACCTGAACCATCGCGGTCAACACCTACCGACCAAGTTTGGTCTTCCTCTCCAAAGGAAATCATAGGGTCGAAGGATACCTGCGAGAGCTTGTCAGCGAAACCTGCAGGTTGCTCATCGATCCATTCCTGGAGAACTCCAGCAGAAATGATAAGGCTGTTCCCCTTTCTCCAGATTGAATAATCTCCAGGGGCGTAGTAAATGTCTCCATGATAGTCTGAAATGTTTCCTCCAGAAGTCTCTATAGCACGATAAACGACTTCGATCGCAGGGACCGTGCTTTGAATCAATTGACTGGTCTCATTGGGTTTGATTTGGTATTCAAAAAACATGCCAGAATAAACGTCGTTATCGTTCATCGCAACCCAGGGTTCATCAGCATGCCTTCGAACCTTGAATTCGGCATCGGAAAAAGATGGATCTATTCCCACATCGAAAACCAAGTATTCACTTGTTCTGTTGCTAACGACAGACCAGGTAAAGGTATTCATGCCATCAATCCCATTATGTGCAAACAGAACCGATGCTTTTTCTCCGTTGGTTAGGCAATTTGCTTCAGGACACATCGGGATCACTTGAGTCCAGCCGTTTGTGTAGCAACCTTCGCTGGCGGCACATTCGGCTTCAGAACCTGTTTCGAATTGGTGGACGTAGGATGCGGTTTCACCAAGGTCAGCAGGAAGAACTTTTCCATTTGCCATTCCATTGAAAGTGATGTCAACAGAAGAACCTACCAAGTCCTTCTGCCCTGGTCGGTAATCGTAGTAGTTGTAATCCAAATTCACGCTAACGCTCGATGCGGATTGAGGTATTTTGGCTCGAACTAATCCCTTTGAACCAGAATCCCAGTTTCCGTTAAGCGTAGTCCATGAGTTATCGGCCTGTGCCATCGCGTAGCTTCCGTTGTGGAAAAGCGGGATGTAATCATCCCCAAAGACGACGGTATCTGAAACAAAGCCGTTTGAATCGGGTGTTGTAGGCTGGGTGTAGGCTCCGTAATCTCCAAACATTCCAGACCATCCATCATTTGCTGATGGG
>JAKUNY010000121.1 GCA_022451765.1 Candidatus Poseidoniaceae archaeon | reverse complement strand
ACGCACCAACGACGAAGGTGAATCCACGTGTGCAGTCATTCAAGCGGAAGATGAACTTGCAGCTGCAGGTATGGTTCTCGGGGCTGGCTGGGCCGGAGGGCGTGGAATGACCGCAACTTCAGGGCCGGGATTCTCGCTCATGCAGGAATTCATTGGATTGGCTTACTTCGCTGAAATTCCTTCTCTTTTCTGGGACGTCAACCGTGTCGGACCCTCCACAGGGCTACCACCCCGAACACAGCAATCCGATCTTTCGATGCTCTATGAAGGAAGCCACGGTGATACGCAACACATTGTCATCATTCCGGGCACCGTTGAAGAGTGCTTTGAATTCGGATGGAGAGCGTTCGATATTTCTGAGCGTTATCAAACACCGGTCTTTGGACTCTCTGACCTCGATCTCGGAATGAATCGCTGGGCATGTGAAGGCCTTACCTACCCTGATGCGCCCATGGATCGTGGTAAAACAATTCGTGAGCAAGATGTCTTTGATGCAATGGAGAACTTTGGACGCTACCGAGATGTTGACGGCGATGGAATACCTTACCGTACATTGCCTGGAAGTGGTATGGCTCCGATTCTCTACCGTGGAACCGGCCACAATCCGGACGGGGTCTACTCGGAGAAACCCGACGATTATTTCGCACTCATGAAGCGTCTCAGAGACAAAATCGATGGCGCGCGAGACGACCTTCCTGCTCCGCTGATGCGTGAAGAGGTTGAAGGCGATGTTGGCGTTATCTACTACGGAAGTATGGAAAATACAATTCAAGAAATTGATGATATTCTGGAAGCAACCGGTCTCAAGGTGAGTCAATGCCGCGTGCGCTCTCTACCACTTCACAGCGATGTTGAAGCATTCATTCGCCGACATCGAATGACCATTGTTCTGGAAATAAACCGTGATGGTCAGCTCTGGGGCATTCTACGCCGAGAACTTCCAAACGACATTGTTGGCAAAGTTCACTCCGTTGCGTACTCGGACGGAATGCCGCCCCGTGCTCGGATTTATGCTGAAAAAATTCTCGAAACAATCGAGGAGGTGAGTCAATGAGCGACAGACCTGCACGTGCCATCAAATTGAACGTCATCAACGAACCAAAGGACAGTTACACAGGCGGACCCTCCTCACTTTGTCCAGGATGTGGTCACGACCAGATTTCCAATGTTATTGTGACCGCAGCTTGGGAAAATGGAATCAAACCCCATCGAATCGCGAAGATGTCGGGTATTGGATGCTCCTCCAAAACTCCGGCCTATTATTTGGGCCAATCCCACGGGTTCAACACCGTTCACGGACGAATGCCCTCTGTCACAACCGGTGCCTACGCCATCAACAAGGACTTGCTCTACCTCGGAGTTTCCGGTGATGGCGATACCGCATCGATTGGGATTGGTCAATTAATTCACTCAATACGTCGAAACATGGACATGGTCTACATCGTCGAAAACAACGGTGTCTATGGGCTTACGAAAGGCCAATATTCAGCAACGGCGGACATCGGTTCGAAAAAGAAGAAAGGAAAGGTGAACGAAACCCAACCGATCGACCTTTGTGCACTCGCCATCAACCTCGGATGCACCTTCGTTGCTCGCTCTTTCTCTGGTTCAAAGAAGCAACTTACATCGTTGCTCAAGGCTGCGATGTCGCACAAAGGATTCGCACTCATCGACGTCATTTCGCCCTGTGTTACCTTCAACAACAACGATGAATCCATGCGATCCTACCAGTACGTCAAGGAGAACGAAATTACACTCCACATGGCTGACTACATTCCACACTTCGAACCGATGGTGGAAGTTGAAGTTCCGGAAGGTCACTTCACAGACATCACTTTGCACGACGGTTCGACGATTCGACTTGAAACGATTTCAGCAAATCACGACCCGAGCGATTCCATGGCTGCGTTAACCGCTCTCCACCAAGCAGAGGTTGAAAAGAAACACGTGACTGGCCTATTGTATTTTGATGCTACAAAGCCTTCACTGGCTGAAGATCTTGGTCTTGTTGATACGCCACTCATCGATGTGAGTGATGAAGATTTGCGACCTTCAAAGGACATGCTCGATACCATGAACAAAGAATTCTTGAACCAATGATGCAACAAATCTCCTAAAAGGGAGCAGGACAAAGTGAGGATTGTGGACCAAAACATCCTCCTCGGAATTATCATTGGTGGAGGATCTGCTCTCTTTTTCCTCATTTTGTTCTTGATCAATCGCTTCCGGAAGCAACGTGAACGAAAGCAGCAACTACGACTCCAGAATGCGAGTCGGGCGCCTTTGTCGAGCATGCGCTCCCAGCGAAGTGATCGCCGCAATAAACGGAGGCACGTCGTATCGAGAGGATTGCAATTGGATCAACTTAGCGGCACAGCGCAGCAAGCTTACCAACAACGGCAGCAACGTCGTGTTTCACAATACTCCGATCTACAGTTGGTTATGGATGAAATCTTCATTCCCGGTCGTGACGCTGTTGAAGTAGGAGACGATGAAGAAGACGATGTTGAAGACCGGTCGACGTGGATTGCCGAAAATGAGGACAACCTCAATGCGCACGCAGACTTGGTTGCAGAAGAAGAGGTCGGTACTGGTATTTCTGTACGAGTAACCGAAGAAGAGGACCGTGAACTCATGGAGCGGCTCGCTCGCGAGGGTGGGAAGTCCGGTGTTGTTCAAATTAGCCTCGCATGGGATGACTACAACGACCTTGACATGCACGTGTTCTGTCCTTCTGGTGAACGTATTTATTTCAACAATCGGAAAAGTGCTTGCGGAGGAGAACTTGACGTTGATATGAACGTTCGACCAAAGTCGAAGAAACCGATTGAAAACGTTGTTTGGACCAATGAAGCACCCGATGGTGAATACAAAATCGGTGTTCATTTCTACCGACATCATCGAAAGCGGCGCACAAAAAAGACGTGCCAATTCCGTCTACGTGTCGTAACTTACGGGCAAGCCAAGGAATACTCGGGTGAATTAACGCATGGCGACCCAATGTCCATGATTACCTCATTCGTTCTCATCAAACCAGACGAAGAAGAGTGATTTTGTGAGCGGCTGGTAGTCCCTCCCGGATTCGAACCGGGGTCGGAGGAACCAGAATCCTCCATGATGGACCGCTACACTAAGGGACTATACCCCTGCCAATTTGATTCACTTCTTGAAATCGACGGTGGCCGTAATCTCAAACATCTGCGAAGCGGTACATCCAGCGTGAAACCCAGGAATGCATCATGATAATCATGAAGGACGCAAGAGCGAATTTCGCCCATGGACGCGGCGGTTTCTTTTCGGGCCAAGGGTCGATTCCGAGTTCTTCAGCTTCTTTGACCAGCATGGCAAGGTGCTCAAGTTCTTCCTCAACAGAATTCGCCTTCATGATGCATCGAATACCTCCAAGTTCATCAATCTGCGTCTTTTTTTCGTATAATATGCGTATGATAAATTAATAAAATGAGATTTCTTGGTTTGGGTAATGAACAAGTCGCTAGCACTTTTGATCGTAGCCTCCCTCCTGCTCGCAGGATGTACTGAACTAACTGCCAATGAAGATGGTGAAACGATGAACATCGAAGTCAACGAAGACATTGCCATCGATAAAATCAACGATTTCATGACCGTTGATGAGGACGAATCCTTCGGAATCACAATGATGTATGAAATGGATCCAAGGGAGACTGGGCTCGAGGTCGAAGATGACTCAGAAGCAGTCATCACAATCGACATGACTGAAGCATGGGCCCCGCAAGGCTACCATTCTTCATCAATTATGGGTTTGGCTGAAAATGAATCCTCAATCAAGTTCGTAACCTCTGTGACCCACATTGGCACAACGATGTATGTGCAAATGGGATACGAGACAGTAGGTGACGTGTGCGAGGGCGAAGACACTCCTGAAGAGACAGAGATGTGCGAGATGATGTACGGTGACATGCCTGCCCCTCAAGCGTACTCGATGACAACAACCACAACCCATACCGAAGTGATTGCTGCAATGGCTGAGGAGACCTCAGACAACAGTGAAGATTTGAATCCCTTGGAAATGTTGGAATTCTTCACATTTGTTGAATGTTCGGGAACGTTCACACCGGTAGAATCGGTTGACGGCCTACAAATATTCAGTGTATCAATGGAAGGAATGGATGACGAACGACCCTCAGCAGAAATGGCACTTTGTATGGCCGATACTGATGGCAGTGGCGGTGTTTCCCTTGAAGAATTTACTTCTATTGATGAAACCGATGAAGAAGACATGACTGCTATGCAGGCTGCCTTTGATGAGGCCGACGCAAATTCTAATGGTGAGCTCACCGTTGATGAGCTCGGAGCATTCATTGATTCTGTGGATGAACACTACCTCGAGGATGATCATGACAGTCACGACGGGGATGACCACGGAGACGACCACGATGACCGAGATGATGATGTAATGCCAGACATGGCCGTAGCGTTCAACAACGCCGGTGAGATCGAGTACTTTGAAATGGGCATGGATGGAACTGTCATGAAGATGTACGTTCTTTCCGAAGAGAGAGTGGATGAACTCTTCTCCAGCGTCGATGCAGGAGAGCTGGTTGCGCTTCCTTTCACAATCTCAAGCGATGATGATCCATGGGCAGGAGATGACTACTTCTACTGTGATGATGGTGAATCAATCCCAATGGATTGGGTCAACGACGGTATGGAAGACTGTGCTGGCGGTGAGGATGAGACAGACATGAGCGGATATGAGGAGTTCATGTGTGATG
>JAKUNY010000120.1 GCA_022451765.1 Candidatus Poseidoniaceae archaeon | reverse complement strand
CGCAGCAAAGCACTGCTGGAGCCAAAACCTTCACACAATGCCAAACAAGATTCTGGACTTCGTATATTCCTGAGTTTGAAGACGGATCGCATTCGTTGGAACATTTTTTCATTTTCATCCAAAAGTATGCTACGAAGGGCATCCAGCTCTGTCTTTTCTGAAGGTGGAGCAGGATCGACCGAACCGAATTCACTCATTTGTGGCCGCTGGTTCAAAAAAATCACTCCACAGCGCCGATGAAGGTTAAACTCGCAGTGTCAAAGTCTTTGCGAATCATGCCCAATTCTTGACCTTCTTGGAGAAATCTACGGATGGAGGAACGACCTTCTGGTTTGTAATCAATGGTTCGTTCGTTCACATACATGGTCACAAATTTCTGATTGGTTTCATCGTCGATTCCACGACCCCATGCTTTTGCAAATTCGAGGGCTTCCTCAGGATGTTCAATCGAATGTTCGATGCTCATCTTCGTGTACATCGTAATGTCTTCCATGATGTCTTTGCCAAGATCACGACGGACAACGTTGCCACCCAGTGGCATCGGCCAGCCATCCGTGCGGTTATTCCACCAAACACCAAGATCAATCAAAACGTTGAGATCATGTTCGACATATGTTAATTGTCCTTCGTGAATAATCAGCCCACATTGATAGGTGTCATCGAGAATTCGAGGTATGATTTCATCAAAAGGAACAACTTCAACGTTTACGTCGCCCCATGCCAATCGTAGGCCGAGATAGGCAGAGGTTTTCAGACCTGGTACTGCAATAATCGATGATTTAGCATCTTCAACAGACAGGCCTTTTTTTGAAACAATCATTGGTCCGTATCCTTCTCCCATCGAGGCACCGCAATTCATGAGTGCATAATTTTCAGCGATGTCGGGGTATGCATGAATCGATACTGCTGAAACTTCAAGTTCGCAATTCATGGCCCGGTGATTAAGCGTCTCGATGTCTTGCAATTCATGGACGAAATTGTAACCAGGTGTTGGAAATGCGTTGGTTGTCATAGCGTGGAACATAAACGCATCATCAGGATCCGGAGAGTGTCCTATGCGTACGATGAGGTCCCCATTCTCGTCACGGGGTAGATTGGCCATATTCTTTCCAACGCCATTCACTTCAAGAACCAACCGCTTCATTTTGAAAACAAAACACCTTCTCAATTAACGGATTGTTTATGTAAGTGTTTACCTAGTTCGGAACATGGAAAGACGAGCATTGTTGAAAAACGCGCTCGTACTTGTTCTTGTTTCCGTCACGATGTTAGGTTCAGTGGGCGCGACTTCGACCAGTGGCTTCTTTTTCGTTGAAGCATTGGAAGTCGCCGATGCGGATTCAGGTGCTCGGACCATAGAAATGGATTCTGAAGGGCACATCTTTGCCTCATTCGGTTCAATTTTGTACAAGATGACTGAATCGGGATCCATCGTTGAGGAACGAGTATTTTCAAATGAAATTACTGCCTCTGCTATATCCCCAGACAATTCGAGACTAGCTTTAACTGTCCGCTCAGCATCGAGTGGTACCGATTCAGTGTATGCTATTTCCACCGGTGACCTGAGTACAATTGGCGCAAGTGACGCCACGAGGATGAATGCTGATTTGCTTGAATGGTCTCCCAACGGTGCAGAACTCTACACCAATGCGCCAGACAACGGCATTTTACAACTCAGTCGAGAAAACCTAGAACAAGAAGCGATTTACACCGGGAATCACACCGGGCCGATGGCCTGTGTGGACGTGTCAGAAACCACAGGAGCGGTCCTCACAGCCGATGAGAATGGCTTGATTCAGCTTTGGGACAATGATGGTGAAGTCATTCACCATGAGATTCTCTTGCAGTCTTTGATTTATGATTGTCATATTGGAGCCAACGATGAATTCTTCTCTGTATCAACAGCTGATGATGGAATTCGAAAATGGACTTTCGGCGGTTCCGAATTGAAGCCGATCGACGTGAACAATGCATTGCGATATCAGTTCACATCTGACGCAAACATCCTCATCGTCCACAAGAATTCACCAACGCAACACCTCTTTACATACGATGCACAGAATGAACAGATTCTCGATGAAGTCATGATGTTCCACAACTTTGATGACTATGTCCTTCGTTACGATCAGTTCGACTCACTTGTGAACATTTACATGAATTCGGACGTAGACAACGTCGTAAAGTACGGGCTTGAAGTATTCCGCGAAGGAGTAGGAGAGTCTGGTACTGATACTGACGGCGATGGCATTCCTGACTCCGTTGACTCTGATGATGATGGTGATGGAATTGAAGACAACTGGGATCTTAATTGCGATAACATTGGGATTTCTTGTAAACTGTTACCGGATGAAAATTTTATTCGCACCATAGACTTGGAAATTAATTCTACGCATACCAAGATTAAACAATCATTTACTCTAAACAAAAAACACTCATCGAGCATCCGAAATTTGGCTCGTTACTCTTTGGACACCGACATCAAACTGATCGAATCTGAAGCCCAGTTATTTGCGGATTCGATTTGCAGCAACATGGATTTAGGACAACTCATTGAAACGATGTTAGCAACGTTTGAATTTAGCAATACGACACTAAGTTTTGAAGAAATGTATTGTTCAATTGAAGAGGGTATGGTCCTTTACGCTGCGAACGATGAGATATCCCAAATACGATACTCGGTGAGTCTTGTATTTGCGTTCAACACCAGCACTCCAATAGATGGTCTCGTGCTGGAAGTACAGAACGACCGGTTTCCATCCGATGGAAGTATAACTGAATTAAGCGAACAGCACCCTCTCGCAATAAACGTCTACGGCGGGGGTATTGAAACGATGGAGTACGTTCCTTGGCACATTCAGGAGGATAAAGTCACGTTTACATTGCAGTCAAATCAAATCGAGTCCGATTCTTTGAATCCAACATCGATATTGACATCATTTTCGGTGATCATTTTTGTTGTGTTAACCATGGTCACACTAGGTATCGTGGCATTTTTACTCACGAAACGAGGTGCTCAGCAAAACACATACAACATCGTACTTGACGAGGAAGATGATGATGACTACGTAGATGAATACGAGGATGAATCGTACGAATCCATGGACAATACGACCGATCAGAATGTTTCGATAGACGATACGCAAGACAATGAGGAACCAGAACCAATCCGGCCACGTCGTAGGATTCAACGATCCAAACGCAAGAAGGTGACAGTTCAGAGCACTGAGCCAAATGATGCCAAAAAGCTTCTCGAATCCTCATCAAATGAAGTTGTGCGAAAACGCAGAGCACGTAGGTCAGAGCATGATACAGTCAAAACCAAAAAGAGAAGATTGAGCGATTCTCAAACAACCGAAGTGCGACCAAGAAAACGTCGTGCAGTAAAACGGGCTCCATCGAGCGATGAGAGCATGGACGAAACACTGAAGCGTTTTGTTTCTGATTCACCAGAGGAAAGATAGTTCCTCGTCCATTCCACAACATCTGGTCAAATATTCCCGTAAGCCATCGACGTGCTCACCGTCGAGCCGATTGAACACCTCACCAAAATATCGGTTGAGCCGGTCCATCGACATGTCTGAATGTTGGTGCGCATGAAGAAGTACTTTTTCTCGAGTAAGAGGGTTTCTTTCAAACGAATCTAATCGAGACATGAGTGCTCTGTGAGCTTCTTGGACGATTTCCAAGGGTGTGTCTTTGCGAGCAGCGAATACGCCAAACACCATAGGTTGCCCCGTAAGTTCCAACCAGGCTTGTCCAAGATCTAAACGAACCAGTTCGGGGTTGGTTTTCGCACGATCCAATGCTCGGTCACCGATTAACAATGCACCGTCACAGCGTTCGAGCATCGTATCCAAATCTGGACCCATTTCAACGGGCCTCGGATCAATTCCGCGTTGTTTGAGTAAATACTTCAACAATGCTACAGATGATGAAGAATCAGTTGGCAGAGCAATATCACGCATTTCTTCAAGCGGTCTATTGCCGAAGACTAGCACGCTTCCGACCTCTCCTTTTGAGCAAATTCCTATTTCTGGGACAAGTGCCAATTCATCATGATGCTTGGCAAAGTCTGCAGCAGGTACTGGAGCAAGAACGCAGTCTTTCCGCAGGAGATGGCCAGTCAGCCACGAAGGTGGTGCAGGTAGGACGTGATACGATTCATCCAATCCTACGAACAGTGGATCACAGTTCATGAATGCCACACGACCAATTGTTTTCATCCAACGGGGTTTTTGTTTTATCATTCACTTCACCTCAAGCCATTGGCAATCGTTTGATTGGTTTTGGTGCAGCATACTCCTCAAACTTAGTGTATGTTGTGTTTCGTTTGATGGGGATACAACCAGCATTCCGAACGAGTTTGGACAGTTGTTGCATGTCATGATTGAGTGGTGCAGTAGAGCCTGCAAGATGCATGATCGATTCTTGTTGCACAGTACCATCGATGTCGTCTGCACCGAATTGCAGGGCTAATTCAGCCAATTCATCACCGATGTTCATTCGATAAGCTTTGATGTGCGGTATCGTATCCATAA
Organism: Candidatus Poseidoniaceae archaeon; assembly: GCA_022451765.1. Lineage (GTDB taxonomy): Archaea > Thermoplasmatota > Poseidoniia > Poseidoniales > Poseidoniaceae > MGIIa-L2. The sequence continues at coordinate 528 of JAKUNY010000120.1, read as the reverse complement.
GAATTCGGGATACAGCGATAACGCGCAGGATTTCTTGGCCGGTGGAAAGTTGTGCCATCGGTAATCGAGTTGAGTCTGGTAAGAACGGATACGGTACAAAGCACTGGAAGCCATTGGTCTGCGAGGCTAAATCACGCAGTTGGAGAATGTGCTCGACACGTTGTGTTGCAGTCTCAATCGTTCCAAAGAGCATGGTACAATTGCTGGGAAGTCCTATTTCATGTGCGGTTCGGTGGATATCGAGGTACTCTTGACTTGACTCTTTTCCGTTGCAGATGATTGCACGAACATCATCATCTAGAATTTCTGCACCACCACCTGGCAACGACGTGAGGCCTGATTGTTTGAGTTGAAGGAGTGTCTCTTTGATCGTAAGATTTGATAGTTGAGCGAGGTGTTTTACCTCAACAGCGGTTAATGCTTTGATGGAAATGTGGGGGTGCTCTAAGCGGATTCGACGAAACAGATCTGCATAATGATACACTGACCATTCAGCATGGAGTCCTCCTACTCAATGAACCACATAGA
>JAKUNY010000012.1 GCA_022451765.1 Candidatus Poseidoniaceae archaeon | reverse complement strand
GACGGCGGCTGGCCCACGGTCAGCGGGGAGTACACCGCCCCGGAGCTGCACGGGCCGCGCTTGGGCTGGAGGAAGCAGCGCGCGGCGGACAGGGAGGCGGCGTGGAGTGACAGCGACGTCGAGCTGTGAGAATTCTCTTCGATTCTGATGCGTATGAGAGCGTTGAAGCGTTTTCCATTTACCTTGATGATGATGATGTCTGGTTTCGCAACAAAGCGATTGAAGCTTATCGCCGTTGGGCTCCGAAACATGCCCCGCACTTGCTTGAAGATCTCGCAAACAGAGACGACATTGATGGCCACCGATGTGTTGCTGCCGTACTCGACGCAATCCCGGATTCAAAGCAAGCAGCAACTCTTTCTCGGCTCTTGTTGGACAGCAGTGATGACGTGGTCGTTCGACGAGCTGTCAATCAACTCATCTCTGCAAAGGAAGCGACAAACACGGAGCTACAAAGATTCCAATCATCGGAGGATCACGTCGTTCGCTCCTATGCAACGGCTGTGAATTCTCAGGTTCCCAAACTTCTTGAGAGCTTGCAAGATACTCATCCTGATGTTCGTCTTCAGGCCGCCTCGTCCTTGTTGAAAATGGAATTAAATGATGTTGATTCTAAGGCCTTACAGTCTGCTATTGAGCATGATGATGCCCTTTGGAAACTCGCAGTACCAATTGCCCTTGAACACAAACACCCTCGCCTCGTCGATCTCATGTCAAGAAAGAATAGATCCAAACGGAGGTTCCTTGTTCAATCCCTTAAGGATGCAGTAAGTGATGCCGACGATTCCCGCCTTCGAATGCTAATCGACTCGGACAGTAGTTCCATTGTGGCTCGATGGTTGGTTGGCCGAAACGATCCCAAAAGCGATGAACTGCGCCATGAATTATTGTTTGATCAACGTGTTGATAGCATCGATAAATCGAGGTTGCTTGAACGACTTTTGCATCGACAACAAGAACCAGCAATCCAAACCCTTGCCAAGAAATTGCTGGATGAATCTAAGGATGAACTCGTGCTGAGTGCAGCACAGAACCTATACACCTCATAGAGCAACCAACGACCATGACAAGCTCAAATGTCGTCTTCAAGATCGACGCAACCGACCCCGGTGATCAACGACTGAGTGTACAAATCGAAGTGAGTGCACCGTTCATATCTCCATCTCTTCAGCTGTCCTTTCCACGATGGGTGCCTGGTTCGTACTTTTTGCGTGAACCGATTCAGCACGTCTCGCACTTGGAAGCATTTGATGAAAATGGAAAAACCCTCAATGTCATGAGAAAAGATGTTGATTCAATCGTAATCAAAGGCATCCAGTCTGTTGAAAAAGTTCGTATTTCTTACAAGCTTCTTTGTGTAGACAACACCGTTCGATCAAACCACTATGATGAAACTCATCTCCATTTGATGCCTCCGTTCACTTGGTTCCTACCAACCTCTGGCATCGATTCAAGCCGCATGGATTTGCCGCACAAAGTCGAATTCCTCTTACCGGAGACGTGGAATGTTTCGACACAGATGGATCGTGTCCGCTCGCAGAAGAAAGGCTCCTCGAAACTTCATACCTTCTCGGTTGAACATCGAGATGCACTTCTCGACGGCATCGCAGAGTGCAATTCGAACGAAATCCACAAGTTCATGGTTGGAGGGCGGAATCATTCGCTGCACTACTGGGATGCAGGAGGGAACATGCCCAACGAAGTTATGTTAAATCGATTCATTAACGACATGAAAAACATCATCTCTGAGCACCATGCACTCTTTGGCCCGCTAGAGGAACCGTACCACACCATTCTCCACCTCACCGATGGAGGTAGAGGTGGACTCGAACATACAAATTCGCAAACATCGATGGTACCGCGTACCTCTCTTCAACCAGGACATGTTGAAGATTATCGTGACTTAGTGAGTCTTTTTAGTCACGAATACGTTCATCAATGGAATGTTAAACGATTGCGACCAAAACGATTCCTAGATTATGATTTACAGCGGGAGGTCAACACAGATTTGTTGTGGTGGTTCGAAGGTGCGACCTCATGGATCGGCGACATCATGTGCTTGCGTTCAGGGGCTTGGAGCGCCGAGGATTACTTTGCAGACATGAAGCGAAAGCTCAAGCGACACCATACACGAAGTGGCTCGTCTTGTCAAGCACTCTGTGAGGCGAGTCACGAGGCATGGATTCACCTCTATAGAGGTCATGCTCATTCGAGAGAAACGCAAATCTCATACTATCTCGAAGGTGAATTAACCATGTTCGCTTTGGATGCAGAACTCAGAAAACGATCGAAAGGAGCGACCGGTGTTTGCGATTTAATGAAGCTCTTGTATGAAAAACACAACATCTTTGTGCAAAATGAAGCGATGCGAGGTGTTCAGTACAGCGATATCCGCAAAGGTCTCACTTCCTTAACCGGAGGTCGTCGCCTTGGTTCATTCCTTGACGCGATAACCAAAGAAGCAGGTAATCTCGATTTGGACAAAGCATTCTCACACTTTGGATTGGATTACAAACCTTCCGAGCAACCGAAACGTAAACCAGGCACTGAGCGTGTCGTCTGGGAAAACTTCGCTCAAGGGTGGCTGGGTGTTCACGTTCGGTCACAAGGCAACAAACTCAAGGTTACAAGCCACATGCAAAACTCGCCGGTTCGAGAACAGTTGCAAGTCGGGGACGAGATTGTCGCCATTGATGGTCTTCGAACCGTTAATGCGGAACAATTGAAATCAAACCTCAAAGGAAAAGTTGGAACCACTGTACGAGTGATGTATGCGCGCAATTCCGTCATGTACGAGTGTCTATTGAATGTAGCACTCGAGCCAAATTACCCAACGGTTACAACAAGCGAAGGAAATCGCTTGTGGAAATCTACAATCCGTTCTCGACAGGCTGACTCGGCGTAAGCAGTGAGAGTCTCTTGAGCGATACATGGATTGGTGGTAGGTAATCCGAGATGCGATGTCGCGTGGTTTTGGGCGGATAGAGATCGGAGGAGAGAGCCATATCAACGACCTCTTGCTTTGATATTGATTCAAGTTCGGATGCCGGCCACAGTTCAAGTTCAACGGTATCATCATCGAGGTATTCGATGCACACAACAGGAATTCGAGCGAGTCCCAAACGTTGAGCGACCGCAAAGCGATGATGCCCATCAAGTATGGTTCCAGTGGCTTTGTCTGCAATCAGTGGCTTGGTGAAACCGTCCCACTTCAAGGTCATTTCAAGGAGTTTTTCCATGTTCTTTGGCTTGATTTCTTCATGTGCTTTGAGCCATTCAACAGGGACCAGCCGCACATCATCTTCACCCCAAGACATACCCTTACCAACCAAATCCACAGGATAATGCTTTGTCTTGTATCAACACGGAAGGATGAGTGTCGAGCATGGACCCTGTACGCGGAATGGAAGAATTACCCCTTCTTCCAGCATTCTCTGATATGGTTCAACATCTTCCCGATAGCCTGATTGAGATTCTTCAATGGTTTGAAAATCAAAATTCGCATGTTTGGATTGTTGGAGGAGCAAATCGCCACGCCCTCCTGGGCACAAAAATAATAGAGTATGATCTCGCAACAACGATGACCCCTCTTGAAATGAAAGCCTATCCAGACACAATTCCAACCGGAGAGAAATACGGTACCATTACATTTCGAAATCGTGGAGAGCATTATGAAATCACCACACTTCGAACAGAATCAGGATACAACGATGGCCGGCGGCCAGATGAAGTTGAATGGGGAGATTCTCTTCTTGTGGATTTATCTCGACGGGATTTGACGATGAATTCAATCGCTGTTAATGTCTCAAAAGAGACGTATTACGATCCTTACAACGGATGCAAAGACCTGCAGCAGAAACGAATTCGATCCGTTGGAGACCCTTCAAAGCGACTTTCTGAAGATGCCTTACGCATTCTACGTACCTACCGATTTATGGATCAAGGGAAAGCGGGAATCTGGTGGCCTGATCTGAACCTTGCCGCCGCTTTGCGTCAAACAAAGCCAATGCTTGGACGCATCGCATCTGAGCGTATTTGGTCTGAATTCAAGCGCATTCTACTCGGACACCATGCCTCGGAAATTGTTCAACGGATGGCTGATGATGGTGTGCTGAAGCAGCTTTTTGGCATCGATTGGATGCAAGACGACATCCGTATCCAAGCGCTCAATCATATCGAAGGAGAGGATGTCATCGATCGTTTGTTGATCTTGATGAGGGATTACAACCTCAACGATTGCGAACGTTTGTCAAAAAGCCTCAAACTTAGTAGTGCAGAGAAGAAAAATCTTCTTTCTCGTCATTCAGTCATGGGGCACCTTCCAGATGATAGGGATTCAGCGATGCGAGTATATGCAGTTTCAGTCGGTGAATGGGTACATCAACACTTGCGCTTGGAAAAAGTTTTGACGCAACTTGGCCAATACGCACATTATGACGAAAACGATGTTCAGCAACGAATTGATCGGTTGGCAAAGCTCAACGTTCATTTTCACACCAAACCTTTGGCAAGTGGCGAGTACATCATGCAGCAGACCAACATCACGCAAGGCCCGAAATTAGGCGCACTGAAAGCATGGCTGTTCTACGAACAAGTCGCCCGAAATCTCCAATCAATCAATGATATCGATACGCTTCTCTGCACGCTTTCATGGCAAACAGAAGATACCACAAGTTGGCCAAAACTTCAATTCCCCTGACCTTATAGTCAAGTCGTACCGAGAAGGTCTGGGACGTGGGTAAATGTCTGTAAAAGAAGTGCTCAAAGGAAAAATGGAACAACATATTCGAGAAATGGTATCGACAAATCCCATGATTGGTCAGTTGAACACGCAGTTCACAAATTGGCTTCTCGGTTCCGGGTTAACCGGAGCGGAAATCATCAAGATGATTGATACAAACATGGACGCAGTCATCCAACCGCTTGAACTCTCACAAGCTCTTGAGAAAACAACGGGCACACAACCTCCTGGTTGGGTCATCAATGGACTAATGTCTGTTCTAGACATGGATAAGGACGGAAACGTTACGGTTGCGGATTTGCACACGTACTTCGAAACCATTGGACTTCCGAGTGGAATTGAAGAGGTACCTGCAGAGCCGGAGCCCGAACCGGAGGAAGACGAATTCGACACTCTAAGCCAAGAACTGGAGGAAGAAGCAAGAAAACAAGCTGAAGAAATCATTCGCCAGCAGGAAGCTGAAAAACAGCGTCTCATCGAAGAACAACAAGCCAAAGAGGCTGCAGAACTCGAGGCGGCTGAACTAGCAAGGCGCGAAGAAGAGGCTGCAAAATCGAAGCCAGAACCAATTCTTCTCGAGGAGGACGGAACCGTTCTTGGTCATGAACGATTTATTCAACAACTTGGAGACATGAAGCTCAGCAGTGAACGCCGTAATGCAATCGCACATTCACCAACTCAGTCATGTGAAATACAGATCATCTCTGTCGAGAAAACGCTTAGTGGGAAGGGATCGATGAAAGACGGTGTGACCGTGGTTGGTAAACTAAGAGGCGAACAAGATATTGAAATTGAACTCAGGCTTCCATCTGATGCGGTTGATCAGGCTATGTCGTTTAAGCCAAATCACGTCATTGAAGCTGAGGCTCAAGTGTCGGACTGGAATGCTGGCCGTAGGCGAGCGGTGCTTGATGCGACAAAATTCGACTATCTATAGAAGGCTTCGAGCAACAACGATGCGCTGAACTTCTTGTGTACCTTCGTAGATTTGTGTAATCTTTGCGTCTCGGAAGAAACGTTCAACAGGGAATTCCTTGGTGAATCCGTAGCCGCCATGGACTTGTATTGCACGCTCTGAAACCCACATTGCGGTATCACCAGCGTACAGTTTTGCCATGCTCGCTTCCTTTGTGTGTCGTGGACCATCGTGTTCGTAATGTTGTTGCTTTGTCCAAGAGGCCTTGTAGACCAGATGCCGAGAGGCATCAATCCTGGTTGCCATGTCTGCGAGAATCCCCATAATCATTTGATGATGCGCAATCGGTTTTCCAAACGCTTCACGCTCGTGTGCATATTTCAGCGAGGCTTCGTAGGCTCCTTGAGCGATCCCGAGTGCTTGCGCAGCGATGCCGATACGAGAATTGTCGAGCGCATTCATTGCGATTGGAAAGCCATTGCCTGCTCCTTTGATGATGTTTTCAACGGGAACTTTGCAGTTTTCCAAAACAAGCGTGCATGTATCGGATGAGCGAATACCAAGCTTGTCTTCTTTCTTACCGACTGAAAATCCTTCAAAGGACGAATCGATGATGAATGCTGTAGTTCCTCCGTGTCTTTTGATGCCGTAATCGGGGTGGTCGACATCCTTAGCGAACAACACGATGATTTCTGCTTGGGCGCCGTTGGTAACCCACATCTTCTCGCCGTTGAGGACATAATGTGTTCCATCTTCGGAGAGCTTTGCTTTGCAGGACATGGCGGCAGCATCCGTTCCGGCTCCTGCCTCTGAAAGTGAGTATGCCCCTACATCCCCATTTGCGAGGCGAGGAAGTTTGGGTTGTTTCTGATAATCATCCCCGTGGAGAGCAATTGTCTTTGTACAGAGCCCCACATGGACACAAAACATGACGGAGAAAGAAGGATCGACGCGAGCCAATTCCTCAACGATGATTGATTCCGATATGTCATCCACCGGCATGCCTCCGTATTTTTCTGGAACGGTCACGCCTTGCAAACCCAACTCGAGAAACTGTTGCCACTCTTCAGAAGGCGGTGTCTGCGTCTTATCCCGATGCTCTACAGTCGGTGCGAGAACCGTTTCAGCGAAGTCGCGAACCATCTCTCGAATCATGTCTTGTTCATCGGTTGCTTTGAAGTCCATACGCTCACCAAATACGTCTAGGAAAGGCTCTCACTTAATGGATGTGCTATGGCCATATCACTGTAACGTTAGCGATGATTCATATAGGAGATGTTTGAGCCGCGTATAGGTGACATGACTTGGACGAAGAAGTCGTTGAATTTAATATCGCACACAACCGGAAGTACTCGATTGACCACCTGTGGTATCAGGAAAAAGATGATGAGAAGATCATGGTCGTGATCAGCGAATTTATGGGCGTTGAAATCGGAGAAGTGCTCCGTGTCATTCTCCCACAAGCAGAAACCGTTGTTGATGAAGGGCAAGACATGTTTTCGCTCTGGACTGCTGACGAAAAGATTGCCTTCACTGCACCTTTCTCTGGAACAATAACAGAAGTGAACGGAGAGGTTGAAATCAATCCTGATCTCGTCAATGAATCCGCATACGATTTGGGCTGGATTCTGGTTCTACAACCGTTCCAATTCGACATGGAAAATCTCCTGGAACCCGATGAATATGTCGAGTACCTCTCCGAACTCTAAGCAATGAAGTGGAAACATGTCCGAATCATTGCACCGGTTGAAGGAGTCACTCCTCGCCGCTCCGATTATTTGGAAAGGAGAGTATCCTTACTTCATTCATCCGTTAACCGATGGAGTTCCTCGCCTCAATCCTTCTGTTCTCACTGCTGTCGTAGAAATCATTGAAACATCTGTTGAATGGCAATCAATCGACCTTATCGTTGGTATTGAGGCGATGGGGCTTCCACTTACCAGCCCTCTTTCAATGAGAAACAATCGTCCTCAAGTCGTCGTTCGAAAACGCTCGTATGGACTTGAGGGGGAAGTTGCAATCGACCAATCCACTGGCTACTCCAAGGGGACAATGTACCTCAATGACATCAAAGAAAACGAGCGTGTGCTCATTGTCGATGACGTGTTGTCCACCGGGGGGACGCTTGATGCGATTATCCAAGGCGTTGAAGCGATTGGTGCAGACATCCAATCTGTGATTGTTGTTGTCGAAAAAGGCCCAGGACTTCAGAAGTTGCAAAAAAAGTATCCTCACATTAAAATCTCATCCATTGTTCGACTTGAAATGGATGAAGGGAAAGTTGTCCTTCTCGATGAGGTGATTTGATGGATTTAGATAGGCACGACTTCCAACTTGAGGAACTCATAGAACGCATTCAAAAGAACGACAACCGGCTCGTAGCCCTTCAAGTTCCAGAGGGTTTGAAGATGCAGGCATTGGAGATGATGGATCAAATCGAGTCGGGATCTGGTGCGAAAGTTGTCCTTGCAGCTGACCCCTGTTACGGTGCATGTGATCTCGTCCATGATAAGATGAAGATGATGGGAGTTGAGTTGGTTGCACACATGGGCCATTCACAAATGAACATCGATTCCGGAATGCCTACTCAATTTATTGATGTCACTTATGATGGCGATCCTGAACTTGCGCCTGTACTTCCGATGCTCAATGCGCACCTGCAGATTGCAAAGAAACGAATGGCTGAACAGACTACGAACGAGATGACCGAGAAAGAAGCGCAAGAACGATTTATGGACGCCGTCGGGCGAATGACACCACTAAAAGACACAAAATTGGGATTGGTTGGAAGTATTCAGCACTTGCACCTTCTCCCCGAATTCCATGACCGTTTGGAACAAGCTGGTTTCGACGTCACAATTCCGATGGGCGGGGCACGCCTCACATTCCCTGGGCAAGTGCTCGGCTGCAATTATTCTGGCGATGATGACACCATTGGGCATTATCTCTTCCTTGGAAGTGGTGATTTTCATCCGATTGGCTTGGTACTCCATACAGGAAAGCCGCTCGCCATGCTCGACCCTTATTCCGGTGATGCAATCGAGATGTCATTTGAGCGAATCGAGCGCATTCTGCGTCAACGATTCGGTTTGATTATGTCCTCGATGGACGCACAAAGGTTTGGAATTCTCATCGGGGAAAAACCGGGACAGATGCGAAGAACGCTCGCTTTACGAATGAAGCGTTTGCTTGAGAAACACGGCAAGAAAGGTTATCTTCTCGCTCTCGAACACGTAGGTCCTGAATTAATCGATTTCTATCCGGTTGATGCGTTCGTTAACACCGCCTGTCCTCGTATTGCGATCGATGATGCGGTCAAGTATGCCAAGCCCCTTCTCACTCCGTTCGAGCTTGAAGTTGCCCTTGGAGAAAAGAAATGGGAACTTGGATATCAATTTGATGAAATTCCCTGAACTTTGAATCTTTTTCGCTCGAGAACGAGCGAGTGTTCAAGAACGGTTGGCACCAAGATGCAACCAGCATGAGTGACTATCTCGACCGAATCGGTTCAGGATTTATCCTCTTGAACCCAGACCCTCTGGACTTTGATTACATTCCGGAAGTCATGGTTGGTCGAGAAACAATTCAAGAAACACTGGCTGGAAAATTTCATTCCATCGCCCATCCAAATGGGAGTGCGAACGTTGTCATAACCGGGCCTGTCGGAAGTGGGAAAACCCTACTTGCTCGTACCTTTTGTCGTGATATAAAGCATCATTTGAGAAACAAGCGCCCTCTGATGAGCGTTCACATCAATTGTCGAAATGCCACAACCAATGTTCGAGTTGCACAACGCATTGTTCAATCCTTGGACCCCGGTCATCCTGACCGCGGTCTTTCAATGGGAGAATTGTTGAGCAGTCTCAGAAAATTATTGAGAAACAATGGTCGCCATCTGATCATCGTTTTGGACGAAGTCGATCACCTCTTGAGGAAGTCTGGAAACGATCTCATCTACCAGCTACTGCGTATTGATGAAGATCAGGACGGTAGTGGGACACTTTCACTTATCCTCATCAGCCAAGAACAAGTGCTCGACGTTCTTGAAAACGCAGTTATTTCTCGGTTTGGACACACCAATCACATCCCCGTCCCCCCATACGACATGAAAGGACTTCTTGCCATCGCTCATCAACGCGCAGATGCTGCTCTAAACCCAAGGTCTTGGGATGGAGAAATTCTGAAACTTATCGCAACATCTGCCGCTCCGTCGGGCGATGCTCGGCAGGTGATTGAATTGCTTGGAGCTGCGGTTGAACATGCTGAATCCGATGGCCAAAAGAGCATCCTACCTGAGCATGTCCAGACCAAGGCGAGGGATGTCCCTCAAGTAATGCCGGAAGACGTTCTTGACGAGTTGTCGGGCCATTCGATGTTGGTCCTTCTCGGTATTTGTCGAAGGCTACGAAAATCTGAATTTATGACGAGTAAGGATGTTGAGTCGATTTATGCCGTTATCTGCGAGGAGTATGAAGTCAAACCTCGCAGCCATACAACCGTTTGGAAATTCCTGAAACACATCGAGGGTCTGAACATTATTGCAACCCGCGTGGATACGGTTGGAGAAGGCCGTGGCCGGACGACGCACATCTCAATGCCACATGCTTTACCGATGGATGTTGCATCTCGAATTGAAGGACGAGTCGCAAGGAAACTAAAACGCTGATGAACAAATAGCATGCGGTGAGGCTAAATAGGGGTCGTTTGTCGCTAAGTTGCTAGAGGAATGCACCATGGCTGATGGAAATTCGTTTGTTGCAGTGGTCAATGATGCCACAACCAAGTTGACCCGTACCACCAAGAACGGCAAGGAGAAGACATATTCCCCCTCCTACAAGACGGTTATTTCCGGAAACAACCATGCTCAACTGCTCGGTAAGAAAATCGGCGATGTTATCGACGGTATCTTTGTCGGTGAAGGCGAATCGACCTTGACTGGTTACAAACTTGAAATCACAGGCGGATCGGATAAGACAGGAACACCAATGCGTCGAGACCTTGATGGTGGTTCTCGTCAAGCAATCCTTGTCACCGCATCGACCGGTTTCAAAGGTCACAGCCTTGTCTCAAAGACAAAGAAGGGCGAAAAGAAGCGATTCCGGTACAAGCCAGAGGGCATGCGTAAGCGACGAGTGTTCCGAGGAAACACTGTCACGCAGGATACACGTCAAATCAATCTCAAAGTTGTTGACGCCGGAAACATCGGCCTCGACAAATTGCTCGGTGAGGAAGAAGCTGCAGCGGAGTGAAACCCGAGAGGGTTGAATCGGTGAACGAGGAGGAATGGAAGCATGGCACGAACGCTTCCATCCCAACCCGAAGTCAACATTGGCTTAGTTGGTCACGTCGACCATGGTAAGACAACACTTACTCAAGCACTCTCAGGTGTTTGGACGGACACACACTCCGAAGAACGCCGTCGTGGTATTTCAATCAAGCTTGGTTATGCCGATACAGCATTCTACAAGACGAGTTCGGAGCAATACTACGCAACCGGACGCCATCCTGAAGGTGAAAAAGACGTTGAATCCGAACTCCAACGGGTTGTTTCGTTCGTTGACGCACCTGGTCACGAGACACTGATGGCAATCATGATTACCGGTGCATCGATTATGGACGGTGCAATGTTAATGGTAGCGGCTAACGAAACATGCCCTCAACCACAGACACGAGAACACCTAATGGCACTCGAGATTGCTGGAATAAAGAACATTGTTGTGGTTCAAAACAAGATTGATTTGGTTTCAAGAGAGCGGGCGATGGAATCATACAACGAAATCAAAACATTCCTCAATGGAACAATCGCCAAAGAAGCGCCAATCATTCCTGTTTCAGCCCATCATGATGTCAACCTCGATATTCTTATCCAGGCAATTGAAGAGACCATTCCTACACCAAATCGGGATTCTGATGAACGAGCAGTCATGCACATTGCTCGTTCATTTGACGTTAATCGACCAGGTACCAGGCCAAGTAAACTGATGGGTGGAGTTATCGGTGGATCAATCGTTGAAGGCACCTTCCGTGAAGGAGATAAAGTCATCATTGGACCAGGGCGAAAAATCGAAAATGGAAATAAATCACACTGGGAGCCCATTGAAACAACCATCACCAGCATGCAAGGTGGGGGTGGAAAGCGTGACGAAATGACAGCTGGAGGTTTGTGTGGATTTGGTACACTTCTCGACCCATCGATTACAACTGCTGACAATCTCTCTGGACAAGTTCTTGCCAAGGAAGGTGAACTACCAGAAATCCGTACGGAGTGTTCCATCGAAATCAATCTCATGAAGAACATGGTCGCAGGTGATGATGGACAACCAAATACAATACACCCCCTCCGAAACAACGAGATGTTGATGGTCAACGTTGCCACTTCAACCTCCGTTGGTATTGTTAAGGGCGTAGAAAACGGCAAAGCAACGCTGCACCTTCGACTCCCTATCTGTGCCGATCAGGGGCAGCGAGTCTCGCTCTCACGACGAGTTGGTGCTCGATGGCGACTCATCGGTCATGGAACCATACAGTGAGGTGAAAGCTTGGGCGACGTGCTCATTGATGCATGTGGTTGGGTCGCACTCGTCGATGGTGGATTCAACATTGATCTAGCTCTATCGCAGATAATTGGACCTCCTCACTTCATTCTCATTGATTTGGTCCTTGAGGAACTTGAAGAAATCGACACAAATCGCCCACGAAATAAAAATCTCATGCTCAATCTTTTGAGACAGCGCTCAACAATGATTGAACATCCAGCAATGCATACGGATGATGCTTTGATTGAATTGTCACGAGGTCAGCAATTACCAATCCTGACAGTGGATGCGAGTCTAAAGCGTCGGGCCCTGGAAGAAGGGATAGGCATAGTCGAGATTGTTAAAGGTAAAAACATTCGTCTTGTTAACGGTCTATAGACATCAAACCGCTGCGCTCTGTTAATCTAAATAGTTCTCTTTAATCATTAAATTCTATATTCTCCATAAAACGTCGGTGATTGTATTATATAATCTCGCATTTGTAATAAACCCATGGCGGCCGGTGAGGATTTTAAAAACGGAATTCATCATGAACCACTCCGAGAGAAACTCATCCAACTTGGGGCAAATGAAAATACTGCAAGCGTTCTACTGTGTCTTCACTACCATGGTGCAGCAACGTCGAAAGATCTGCAACTCCACTGTGACATTCGTCAGCCTGACGTCAGTGTTGCAATTTCAGAGCTGCGAGATATGAACCTCGTCCACTATTCACCTCGGGCAGAGATATCTCGCGGCCGGCCTGCACACATCTACAGGCTTCGAATGAGTTTAGAACAATCGATCCTACCATTCGTTAACAAAGCGAGGAAACGAGCAAAAGAGATTCTTCTTGAGGCTGATGCAGTGCATGATATGGTACGCAATGTTGAACAAACTGCTGGCCATTCGTTTAAGGTAGCGTGAACAATACATCGTCACCGTGTCCATCGAGTAAGCGTAATTTTACTCCAGCATCAATCCAAGCATGAGCGTAATTTATCGCTCCAAATGCTCGAATAAGTTCGCCTTGTTTGAGGAAATATTGTGCGTCATGTGCGTAATCATCTGCCATCGAAAGCAAGGTCTTGAGCATCAATTTTTGTTCCGGCGTTGACGCCAAAGGCGTTGCCTTATCCCTTGCCTTTTCCGTGATACTAAGATAATGTTTGACACGTTCGACTGTCAGAGTTTGATCAGGATTCAAACGAATCGCCTCCTTTCTGCCTACGCAAGAGCCTCTGCACATCCTCTTTTCGCCCGAGAGCTTCGTAAAGTTCGATGGCTCTTGATAATCGGCCTTCATCTTCGGCTGCAAGTGCTCTTTGGAACAATTGTCGGCGCTCATCCCAAGAACGAGCAAGTTTCGCATCCGCAGCCTCTTTTTGTCGATGGCGGCGTTGTTCTTCTGCGAGGTGAGGAGCAACCCACCTGCGAACCAAACCATCTCGACGGCATGTAACCATCGAATTTGGACCGAGGCGAATCAGTAAATCTCCAAGGTTCATGCCTTCTCCTATCCGAACTTCCTCGCTTTCTGAACTCATGTGATCGAGGTGTCCTTCGATTCCCAGCACCCACCACCCATCGGCCGTTCGGGTTGCGACGAGCGGTTCCAACGATTCAATTTCAATTCGTTCAAGAGCATCCCAGCCGTACGGATGAGGTATGCCATCCCAAAGTTGACCGTCAGCTGATTGTAGGAGCATATGTCCATCGGTGAGAGGAGAAACCCAACTCCATACTGTTGCGTCCACAACACGACGCTTGTCTTGTTGAGCTATTTGACCACAATATACGACACCACTTGCATCTTGCCACAATAGATGTTCTCTGTCCAGCCATCCAATCAAACGACGAACAACTCCGGATTGAATACGCCGAATTCCGATTACGTTTGCATCAAAGAGATGAAAATTACCATCACGTCCTGCCAACACCCAACCTCCACCTGGACGATTGAGCAGTTGCAAGAAGCCTCCTGGGCTCGAACGTCCCTCATGTACCAATGAACCATCAACCGTGTTCAGGAGATAAAAGGCATGCGCTGCTAGGACACCAATGCGGCCATCTGCATTGCAAATCGCATGCACTTTGAATGGCATACTTCGTTCCCACTGGATTTCATTTACCTCATTGAACAACGTCAATTCGAGACCGTATGCGAGACAAAGATGTCCATTGACGGATTCAATCGCACTGATCCTAGCGGGTGATTGCCAAGACCAACTTACAGACCATGTCATTGATCTTCACCTCCAACAATACCCCATGCAATCAATTGGGCCAGTGCAGTTCTGGTAAGTCCAAACATTCTGGAACGTCCCACCATACGAGCATGAAGAATTCCTGCCTTGTGCAGCCGATTGCAAATCTGAGAAAGACGTGCTCGTTTTATGCATAGACGCTCTAGAAGGGCTTTGTCTGAGGGTGAGATGGTCCGGCTTTTGGCCTCTGCAACGACAATAGATTCAGAGGCTGTGAGCGAGCTTAGTGCAGCAATGCTGAGAACATGTTCTTCCTTTTGGGTTAGTCTTGGTCTTGACAATGCACGTAGTTGCTCAACCAGGCTTTGCTCTCCACTCAACTCAGCATTTGAAGGCCCTAGTACTTGGGCCAGCAAGCGAGTAAAGGTCTCGATTGTGGTTGAATCGACTTTGAAATCAGCATCGGGTTGAATTTCAAACAACTCAGTCGGATCAATTTCTTCACCGATTGGGTGCTGTGTATCATCGACTGATCCTGTTTCTGGCGAATCATCCTTTTGCCCTACGAATGGCAATTGGTCATCAGCAGTCCAGAATGCAGTTCCTTTTTCTGTGGCTTTGAATTGACCTTCTGGGATTGAATCCAGTTCATTGTTGATGATTCTTCTTCGACTTCTTAAGCCCCCAAAAACACCTGAAAAAGGTAAACTATCCTCTGTGACATAGGCATCATCAAGCTCCTGGTCTCCCTCAGACGCAGCAACTACTTCCTGAACTTCGGGTTGTTCATCAACGGGTTCATCAAGAATTTCTAAATCGAGGTCAAAACCAGATGCCTCGGTCATACCTGGGGTCGCTTCCCATGATTCCTCGACAGAATCAGATGGTTTGGTCGATTCTTCTTGGAGAATGTCTCCTGCATCCGATTCAAGACTCAGCCCTTCAGATTCCTCATCGGCCTCCCATTCTGTTATGGATTGCTCTTGGATTTGCGCCTCAGGTTGTTGATCGACGTTCGTTGGTGGCGTGTAATTGCCCGCAACCGTATCTCGTAGAACCTTTATAACCGCACTAGGTTGTCCACTTCTGCTTAGTTGGAGCAAACGTTTTGCGTCGTCCGTTGACATGTTGTAGGGTTGAGAGGATGCCTTGGATATGCGACGTTCGACCAATGCTTTGATTCCGTCAGTGTCGAGACTCGTCATGGTTCGGAGTTCAAACCGTTGCAACAATTGCTCTGAGATAAGCGACTGTTGTTGCGGGTTTATTGCAAGAACAACCAATGCAGGTAGACGTTCAAAAAAGTGCAGAGAGGAGCGTAAGCATGCCTCGAGGGAAGACACGTCTGCCATATCAGCATCAATCGTTACAAGAGGGAGCATTTGGCGAGAATCATGGAGCATGCGACGCAAATCCTTACTCAACTTTTGATAATCATGCGGAGGTGAACCATCGATTAATTGAGCATACAAGTCTTTCATCAATTCAACTCCAGGTTCGGAGAAAGCAATCCTATCGACGCTTAAGTGAAGGTTCGTTCGTGTTCCCAAGCATTGCATGAAGGACGTTTTTCCAGAGCCAAATTCTCCAACGAGCAATATGCGATCTGCGGATTTGAAGGTTATTTTCCTCTCCAATTCCTCGAACATAGCATGCCTTCCAACCAGAAGATCGAATTCCTCCTTGTCTAAGGGGTTAGAAGAAAATGGATCCTCGCTTAGTTGAGGAAAGCCAAAGTCAAGCGTGTTTCCTTGCATGTCCGAGCAACATCAACCAAGTATATGATATTTCATGGAGCGTATGCATTTCTTCGACCTGTTATGAGACGTTAATCAAACAACCGTGGACCATGAAAAGCACGCATTAACGCAACATTAACGCTATTTTAACGCGTTAAATAAGCCGTTAATGCCGTTAATATCCTCCGATTGATTCATGCATTACACAGCCTTCGGAGGATGTGAGGAGACGTCATGCCTGTCGATAACAGCCGCCTCAAAGGCTTCTACAAACTTGATGTTGATGAACGCAGAAGCAAGATTGCTGATCTTGCAGGTTTGAGTGAGGAACACGTTGCTGCTCTCGCTTCAAATGGAGAACTCGATGATTCCGCTGCTGATCGTATGATTGAGAACGTCATTGGTACAATGTCCCTTCCTGTTGGAGTTGCTACTAATTTTATTATCGATCAAAAGCATTACGTCGTCCCGTTTTGCCTGGAAGAATCGAGTGTCGTTGCTGCCGCTTCAAACATGGCAAAACGGTGTCATGCGCACGGTGGCTTTACTTCCAACAACGATAAACCAATCATGCTTGCCCAGATTCAACTCTTGGACATCGCAGACCACTCAGCGGCGATGGAACAAATTGAGGCCAAGAAAGGAGAGCTCATGGCACTCGCAAACAGTTTACCTTCGACCATGATTCGGCTTGGAGGAGGATGCAAAGACATATCGATGCGTTCGATCGAAACCCTCTCAGGACCCATGCTCATCGTCCATATCCATGTTGACTGCCGGGATGCGATGGGAGCTAATGCAGTAAATACAATGGCGGAACTACTTGCACCAGAACTTGAGACCATTACGAACGGGCGATCCTTGTTGAGAATTTTGTCCAATCTAGCAACCGAACGGCTAGCACGAGTTGCGGCAACGTTTACTCCAGAAGAAATGAGCAACACCGGCGATCGGTCCGATGGAGAATCCATTATCGAAGGCATACTCGAGGCAC
Source organism: Candidatus Poseidoniaceae archaeon (assembly GCA_022451765.1). Classification (GTDB taxonomy): domain Archaea; phylum Thermoplasmatota; class Poseidoniia; order Poseidoniales; family Poseidoniaceae; genus MGIIa-L2. Next base: position 3,133 of record JAKUNY010000012.1, on the reverse strand, counting down.
ATCATTTTGCGATGGCAGATCCATACAGAGCTGCAACGCACAACAAGGGCGTGATGAACGGAATCTCTGCTGTAGCGGTTGCTTGCGGGCAGGATTGGCGTGCAGTTGAGGCGGGGTGCCACGCATATGTTGCATACAAGCAAGGGCGATATGCATCAATCACACAATGGGAGAAGGATGCTCAGGGCAATCTCATTGGGACGATTGAGACGCCAATGGCTGTCGGGATTGTTGGTGGAGCATCAAAGGTCCACCCAGTGGCTCGAGCGAATTTGAAAATTCTCGGTGTTGAATCCGCACAAGAACTGGCATCTGTCATGGCTGCTGCGGGTTTAGCACAGAACCTTGGCGCTCTTCGCGCCTTAGCAACCAGTGGGATACAAAAGGGCCACATGCGCCTCCACGCAAAGAACATGGCCGTAAGTGCTGGAGCCGTGGGAGACGAAATTGAACGTGTTGCTCAACAATTAATCACTGAGGACGGACCAAAAACTCAGACGAGAGTTGCAGAGATTCTCAAGCAACATCGTTCCTAATCACTCATCCTCAAATGGAAGAGTGGATTGAACTAGGCCATCTTCGCCCACTTCTTTGAGTACTTCAGACTCCATACCATCGAACATACCTGCTTCAGTGACTTGCTCCCTAAACCACTTTCGCACTTTTCGTAAATCCGTGTGCGGACAGCCAAACGCTTCTGAGAATCGCCGAGTTGTCGTTAATCGCCTGGTATTGCCGTCGCGCCGACGCATGATCATGCCATGTTGGGAAAGTTCTCGAACGTAGTCGTACGCTTTTTGTCCAAGTAATTCAACCAATCGGGATTGCGGCATTGGCTGATGATAAGCAATCAACGCTGCGGCTTTGAGGAGCTTCTTTGGCATCTCTGTCTTTGTTTCTTTTGGCAGATGTTCAGCAACATTCGAACGAACCTCCATTGCCCATTTACCACCGATTTCAACGATTCGAAGGGCTCCACCTCTGCGTCGTTTAATCGTTCCTTGCAAAGAGGTCAGTGCTTCAGAAATCTCATCCTCCTCATAGCCAAGGGATTCGGAGAGATCTTTTACGGAAAGGGACTTGCCAGAACCAAAAAGTGTTGCTTCGAGAAGAGTTTCTAATGCGAGTTCTGACACTGTATCACCTACTCTACCAACCATTCGTGCTCATCGAAATCGGAGTTTACCGTTTGCTGCTCTTCTTCGATCTTCTGTCTTGCTTTTTCCTCAGCTAGGCGGGCTTTCTCTGCACGCTCTTGCAGACGCTCAGCATGCAAGACTGAGCCTGTTTTCGCCTCATCCCTCGCAACTTGTGCCTCTTGGTCTGCTTCGAGTGTTGCATCAACAACATCTGCAAAGTTTGTCAGTTGTGGCCAGAGATCTTCAATCATGATGACATCGTTGAGTTGATTTCCTTGAGTAATGGAGGCCATGCCTTTGTGAGTAAGAAAGAGGCCCGCGATGAATGAACTAACCCGAGCGTCCTCATCGTATCCTTCAGGAATACTTCCAAAAGCAGATTCAAGGATTGGTACCAGTGTTTTGATGACCGATTTGAGAGGGACATTGCTGGAACCCATCTCCACCGTTGTTTGACGTAAAGCAGTCCAACATCGCTCAATGTCACCGTCAAGATCTTCATTGTGCATACGACCTCCAACATTGGAAATCATGTCCTCAAGTTCAATTGCGTGCGCGATACGGTTCTTCTCACGAAGTTTCTGAGCATCCGCATCATCGGCAGCATCTTTGAGCGCTGAGAGCAATTCTCCAAGCGTTACTGGGCGGCCTTCGTCCCGACGGACTCGTTCATCGAACAGGCTCTCAAGGACATCGTCTGCATTTCCCTGCAAAACCGTATTCGTAAAATGAAATTCATGATCATCGTATTCTGTTTCCCATCCAAAATCAAATCCTGTATCCCATTCATCTTCATTGTCTTGATACTGAATCCGGTCGAAAAGGTGAGCCGCCTGGTGGTTTAGAACCTCCCATGCCATTCGGATTAAACGGCCACAGGCAGGTAAATCCAAACTGTGTGCTTGCGACTTGACCCGTTTCATGAATTGCCGCAGAAACGACGTGAGATCAATGTTCCACGCGTCCAATCCCTCACTGTTCACAAGGGATAGAACAAGGGCAACGCTACGATCAAACGGATCTTCAAGGGTCTGATGTTCTGCTTCTTCAGTCTGAGCAATCATCAGGATTCTGTCAGCATAAGCATTGATCCCTTCAAGATCATCATCTCCAGTTTGCAACAGTTGATCGATGACATCTTGTCGCAAAAACCACTGATCGAGTCCTTGCTGAATCATCTACAACACCTCATTCATCCACTTCTGGCGTCTCTTCTTCCACGACTGACTCAGAATCCATTTCAGAAAGGGCTTCAACAAGCGCAGAACGCTCGTCAATGTCTTCGTTTGTTTCAGCAGTCCGTTCAGCAAGCGAAGTGATGCTTTCGTCTTCTTGCATGTGCTTCAACAAACCTCCCAAACTTTGGGGTGGTGGAAGTGCTTCAGGAACAAGAGGCATTTCAGCAAGAGTTTCTTCTTCTTCCTTCGCTCGTTGTGCATTTTTTGCGACTGCAGATTCTGCTTCTTTGAGTGCTTGTTCACCCAATGCAATGGCTTGTTCTTGGTCGAAATCAATAATCCTGCGGCTGCATCCATCCCCGCCATGCGTAATTCCAATGTGATGGTCAGCGAGTTGCAAGGATACCTTGCGTAATGTGACCATAATGAATTGAGCCGCCTTGCTTCGCTCGCGACACATCTTTGCAATGCATTCTGCGTTAACGCTATCCAGATTTTGATCTACCTCATCAAAGTAGTAAAATGGACTTGGGTCGTAATCTTGAATTGCAAAAATCAATGCAAGTGCAGCAACGGATTGTTCTCCTCCTGAAAGCTGGTGTCGGGTAACATTGGATGACTTGCCCTTCGGCTGGGCCCAAAGTTCAAGCCCACCTTTGAATGGCTCGTCTTTGTTCTCAAGGTACAATTCGCCCCGACCACCGTTGCTGAGGGATTTGTAGACCTTTTTGAAATTCTCATTGACCTTTTCCAAAACAGCGATCAGACGCACCTTTCGTTGTTCTTCAAGGCGTTCTGCAACATCGATAAGGTGCT
>JAKUNY010000119.1 GCA_022451765.1 Candidatus Poseidoniaceae archaeon | reverse complement strand
TCATTCTTCAATGCAATAAAGAACGTCAATGAAACGGTTCGGGGTGGTTATGCTTGTGTTGGAATGGTCAACGGATATGGCCTCTTCGCATTCCGAGACCCGCACGGCATTCGCCCACTCATCTATGGCAAGCGAGAGTATGAAGGGGGTACAGAATGGGTCGTAGCAAGTGAATCGGTTGCAATTACTGCTCTTGGTTTCGAAATCGTGGCGGATGTTCAACCAGGAGAAGCCATATTTATCTCGACATCGGGTCATCTCTTCAGTAAACAGTGCGCAGAAAAGAAAAGGTTCACGCCGTGTGTTTTTGAACACGTTTACTTCGCACGACCTGACTCGACCATCGATGGTATCTCAGTTTACCAAGCGCGACTGAACCAGGGCAAACGCCTTGCAGAGCGCATTATGGAGAGTTGGCCGGATCATGACATCGATGTTGTGATTCCAGTTCCTGATTCCGGACGCATTTCTGCCATACAAATGGCTAACACGCTTAATGTAACATACCGAGAAGGCTTCGTGAAGAACCGCTATGTTGGACGTACGTTCATTATGCCAGGCCAAGAAATGCGTATGAAGTCTGTAAGAAGGAAACTGAACGCCATACCACGAGAATTCGAAGGAAAGAACGTGCTCCTCGTTGACGATTCAATTGTTCGGGGAACAACGAGTGAGCAGATCATTGATATGGCTCGCGAAGTCGGCGCAAGCAAGGTATATTTTGCATCTGCAGCACCACCCGTTCGCCATCCAAACGTGTACGGTATCGACATGCCTGCTGTCGACGAATTCATCGCAAATGGAAAATCCGTTGAAGAAATCAACACAACGATTGGCTCAGATAAGTTGTTCTATCAACGACTCGATGATCTGGAAGAAGTTACTGGGCACAAGGAAACCAATATTGACGGCTTCGATAGTTCTTGCTTCAACGGCGAATATGTAACAGGAGACATCACTCAGGCCTATCTCGATAAATTACGTGACGAGCGAAATGATGCTTCAAAGCAAGAGAAGTTCGTAGGCGATGAACAAGGTATCGACATGCACAACGATCAAGCTTGACGACGTTGTTGACGCATGAGCCTATAACTGACCGTGACATGTGGAAAACATGGTCGCAACGCTTCCCATTATCGATGCTCTTCATCAAAAGACGAGCGTCTCGGCCATTGCGTTGCACCCGACATTGGGGAAACTCCTGATTGGGGATAAGGATGGTTTGGTTCAAATTGTCGATCTTGAGAGCGAACAAAACGACATTATTGCAACAATAAATGTTGATTCACAGATTATTGATGTTGCTTGGAGTATGGACAAGATTGTCTTTCTTGATGAAACCAATGGATTGCATGTATTCTCAAATGACGGCGAAAAGGTATGGACCTCTGAATTCGATGCAGGCGGTGCCGAGTTGGTCGTAGGAAAACAGATTCTTGCCCTTGATGGAATCGGAACACTGCGTCAATTCACCTTGGATGGACAGGAGTATGAATCCTCTCAACGCGATGTTCGTTCTTTTGAGGCGATTCAAGATTCGATTTTACTCATCACCGAAAACCAATCTGTGGTAAAAACTGATGACCATCTGAACATTGTCTTTGAACGACCACAGCGTGGAGAGATAGGAGAAGACATTGCCGCTGTTGGTTCAAGTCAAGGAAATGCCTGGTTCGTGGCGAGAGAAGGACACGCACTGGTTCCAGGTGAGGAAGAAGCTCTCGAGATTGAATTCTATCTGAATCAAGAACTTCTGGACCGTAAGGAGCTAAAAGGACGAATGAAGGCGTCCATTTCGGATTCATTGAATCATTTCATTGGACTTGACAATGGAGATTTAGTTGCAGTAAAACAAAATGAAATGCAACTGTTAGCCTCTTTCGATTATCCAATTCAGTGCTTGGCCCACAGTCGGAACACAATCATTGTTGGAACTTGGTTCTACGTCTTCGGATTCGATCTTGAAACAAATGAGATCGCTTGGCAAATTGAACACAAAGGAATGATTCAAGGAATTGAAGTGGATGATTCGGGACGTATCGCCTTCTTTGGTGACGATCAGAACGATTACACCGGGGCTGAGCCTGTGGGAGTCTGCAACCTTAACCAAGACCGCACTGAAGTCGATCCATCCTTCCTTCAAGGCTGGTTTGAGCAAGAGTTAATTGAGGTCGAAACCGATCCAAACATTGTCTATAGAACAGTTGATGATTATGCAAGCCTCTTGTCCTTGGAGGAGCAGGAATCTTTAGAGAGTCAGCAACATGGGATTGACATAGAGTTTGACTCACTCTCTACCGCAATGAATGAAGATTTACCTACTCAGTCATTCAACGATGAGGAACAAGATCTTGATGAGTTGCTTCAATTTCTTCATGAGAAAGCTGATGAAGTGATTGCGCCAGTGGCTTACGCAGGTGAAAACCAAACCATTTCATTGAACAATGGAAGCACAGCCGTCGTCACATTGGACGGTTCACAATCCAGTGACCCACAAAATCGAATTGCAACATGGTCATGGTTGGATTCGACTGGCAAAGAGATCTCAACAGAGGCAAAATTGCGGGTCAAACTTTCCTTAGGGATGCATCAATTCGAACTACGTGTTTTTGATGTTGATGGGGGTATGACGACCGACTCACTTCAGATTACGCTCGAATCCTCAGACTCATGAAGGAGAAGTCTTTGGCCAAACCATGGGCGTCAGTGCACCATTGATTGAGAACTTCTTGGTTGGACCATTGCAGATGCGATGTTCCGTTGTAACTGATTCTGATTCGGGTGACACCGTTATCATTGACGGAGGAGATGAACCACAACGACTGATCGATTGGATAGAATCTTGTCAGGGAAGCGGCCCGAATTGGTCCACACACACTGAAGTGGAGACCAAATCAATCAAAAGAAAAGTCGTTGCATTGCTCAATACGCACGCTCATTTTGACCACAGTGGACACATTCCAACGTTGAAGAAACACTTCGATGTCGATTGGTACTTACATCAAGATGATACCTTCTTACAGACACTTGCCAAGACCGCCGCAGTTCGCTACGGTATCGCCTAGCCCGCACCTGCTATAGCAGCCCACGACATTGCTGAAAACCAGATTCTATCTCTCGGTTCCATCGACTTTGAGATTCTCCATACACCGGGACACACACTCGGAGGTTGCTGCCTTCGATTGATTATCGATGATGCTGCAGATCACCTCTTTGTCGGAGATACATTGTTTGCAGGGTCTGTTGGTCGAACTGATTTGGAAAACACTGGAGGAGACTTTAATGTCCTTTCAGCAAGTATTCGGACGAAATTATGGCCACTTGATCCCGCTACAATCGTGCATCCAGGTCACGGACCCCTCACAACAATTGGTCATGAGAAAGCGACAAATCCATTTGTCGGCGATGGCGCTGGTGAATCAGGCGTTTACACGTTCGGTAAATACGCTTAAGCAAGCAAGGTTGAAAGGGCATCTTGGAAAGCAGGCAGGGCTTCTTCCCATGTTGCCACAATCCCGTAATCAGCGTGCTGGAAAATCGGTGCATCAGCATCTTTGTTGATGGCAACGATGTATTTGGACGAACGCATACCTGCCAAATGCTGGATGGCCCCTGAAATCCCTACTGCGATGTAGAGGTTCGGATTGACTGTTTTACCGGTTTGTCCGACTTGCATTGAGTGTGGTATTTCGTCCCATGTGTCAACGGCTGCACGAGATGCTCCAACCGCAGCACCGATTGTGTCAGCAACCGCTTCTAGGTGGGTAAAATTCGCTGGAGAACCCATGCCTCGTCCTCCTGAAATAATGATGTTCGCTTCAGAGACATCCAATCGAGCACTTGCTCGCTGCATGACCTCTTGCACGGCTGTTTTGACGTCACCGGATGCGTCCACAACAGAAACATCATTCGACGAACTTGAACCAACAGGAGCAAAGACGTTTGCACGGACTGAGACAACCACGTCGCCGTTTACAGTCACGGTTTGATTCGCTTTTCCTGAGTAGATCGGAGAGGTGAGGTTGTTGCCATCGATTGATACAACATCCTGAACAATTGACAAGCCTCTTCGTGCTGCTAATCGAGACGCTACATCCTTGCTGCGGGCAGTGGCAAGGCACAGAATTGTACCACTAGGTGTTGCGCTATCGAGCGCACTTGCCCACCCACTGCTGTCGCTGCCAGAAAAGATATCAGATTTTACCGCAATAACCTTGGAGACACCATCATAGGAAGACACAGACTCAGCCATCGATGCGTCGGTGCATGGCACGACGACAATGATGTCCCCTCCCATCGCTTGAGCAGCAGATACGAGCTCTGCAGTCGAAGCATTGACTGTTCCTTTGTTTAGTTCTGCAATTACAATTTTGTTGGTCATTTGGTTCACCTCAGATTACATTGGCTTCATCACGAAGCAGTTGGACAACTTGGGAAGCGCTTGAGCCCCCCTCGAAAGTCTTGCCAGCAGGTTTGGCCGCAGGCATGGAGTGGTTTGTAACAACAACACTTGCCGCAGGTGCAGAAGCGGACATCAGCTCAACTTTTGCCTTCTTTGCCATCATAATTCCCTTTACGTTGGCTTTTCGAGGCTTGAAATCTCCTTTGTCACAAGAAATGACTGCTGGAAGCGGCACAGTAATTTTTGCAACGCCCGCTTCAACAGGCATTGATACGGTGACTGCATCACCGAAATCAGCACCAATAACATTGGAAGCATTGGACCAACCGAGACGTTCGGCAAGGCCAGGTCCAGTGGAGCCTGCGCCCGTATCTGCGGCTGATTTCCCGCAGTAGACCGCATTTGCACCTAATCCTTGGATAGCCTCCTTTAGCACAGACTGCAATCCATTTGAGTCAAGTTCACTCCATGAATCATCCCAGACTCGGACGATGTTATCAACACCCATAGCCTTGGCATCCTTGAGGATCTTTTCAGTGCCGGGCCCTCCCACAGTAAGCGCTGTGACTGTTCCGCCTGTCGCTTCTTTGTGTCGAAGTGCCGTTTCAATAGCAAAACTATCATACGGACTCATTTCCATTTTTACACTGGAAAGATCCACGCGGTCACCTTG
>JAKUNY010000118.1 GCA_022451765.1 Candidatus Poseidoniaceae archaeon | reverse complement strand
ATGCCCATCTTACGGAATCCGTCGTTCAAGGAAGACACAGCAGCCGGTATACCTGCAGCCGTTTTTTTGGTATTGGAGAGCCTCAAGCCATGAGTATCAGGGGGTGTGACCCCATCAATTCTCTCCTTCATGCTACACGCAACTCAATCTGACTCATCAATGCTTGGAGGTAATTCAGGCTAATATCCTGCTTTCCAAGCTCCATCGTTCTTCACAAAACCAAACAATGTTACCCCATGTTCACGGGCTAATTGTACCGCAGCGGATGAAAATGCACCAATGGATGCGATTGCAGGGATGCCGCTACGAACAGCTTTTGCAACAATGTCCCAACCGCATCTTCCAGAAAGTAGGATCAGGGCGTTATTGAAATCGGCCGTGCCAGCGAGTGTCGCTTTTCCGATGGTTTTGTCAACTGCATTGTGTCTTCCAATGTCTTCTGAAACGAACCGTAAACCCTCGTCCAAAAACAGAAGACCGGCTCCGTGGCATGCGCCGCTTTCTTGGAAGAGATGCATATTTGTGGTTAATTTTTCGAGTGCATCATGAATGAACTGCAAATCAAGGTCAACAAATGCCGAGGAATCAATCACACCATGAACGTTCGAAACAAGCAAATCGGGGTGATTGCATGCTCCACAAGAACTTGTTACGGGACGCTTTCGCACGGTGGCATTCAATCTCCCTTCATACTGAATGGTATGATACGGTGTATCGATGTGAACAAAGGATTCTTTTGTCAACGTATCAAAGGTATAGCCTTCAGACAAAATGTGACCTGCATGCAATTCTATGAGATCAATAGGAGTTGCTAGGAGTGTTGCGTGGGTGAAAAGTTGACCGTTTTCGTCGAGAGCATTCAGTTGAATTGCGGTCTCAACGACAACGGATTCTTTTTCAATCGATGAACCGCTTTCGGTTATCCTTTGAAGTGGGATATGATGAATGTCATTGCGCATCATCTTCAACCTCGATATCAAAAAATTCGAATTGCAAGGATACGAGTTCAGCGGAACTTTTCGCTTCTGTGTAGGCTCTGAGTGGCTCCTTGTTCAAGTTCATAAATTGTTCACCCCATCGAAATTTACTCAACAATTCCGTCGCTTGGCGATTTTGCCCCATGAGGTAAAGCGCTGCTGCTAATGCTTCAACAGTGGTGAGTTTTCCCGGTTTCCCCCAATTAACTGGGTTCGCAGCAAGCAACAAAGGGAGCGTACGAGGCTGTAGACGTGAGCGTCGCATGACATGTTTAACAGAATCTTCAATCTGCGCCCAGGAGCAATCAAGGCCGACAAGTGCACCGTTCTGTTCAAATATTTCTCGATCTTCTGGCCCAAGGACTTTTCCACATAGAGGTTCAAGGATAATACCACGCTTGGGTAGCCGTCGGAGATCTTTGTGCAATCGTAGCAAATTATCTCTCGAGGCGCGTACTGCAGTGTTCTTTCTTGGGTCATCCTGTGCAAGCCATATTGCATGGACAGGTATCTCCATGCACTCACCTTAGATCTTTTAGAAAATCTCCAATCGTCATACCACGACTGTTGGATTTCTGCCCAATCATAGATTGATGGTCACCAGTTGGTTCAACCATCAATTCTACACCAAGAATCATCTCGAATTTCCTAATGACAGAATCGGTTGGAGGTTTTCCAGATTCCGCTGATTTGATGACATTGATGGTTTCTGCCATTCGCTGGCCCAGCTGTGCTTGTGACCAACCTTTGGACTTCCGTCCATTGATAATTCTTCGAGAAAAGTCATCAGTGAGTTCCTTTTGTTGTTTATTCATGATGTTTGACTTGCGAAATGGACGTTGTTTGGGTTTTGAGGCGGTTTCTGAACTGGCTTGGGTTAGGCCAGGTGCCTCTTCTTTGGGTGTGAGGTTCAGTTGGTTCACGCATTTTTGGCAAATCATCAACATTGCCTTGTTGACACGATGTTCTCTAATTGAAACATTGGTGGCACCACATAACTCACAATCACCCATTTTATCCCCGTTATCCCCTCTCGCTGACATCTGATGAACCCTTCGCTTTTGATGTCGTAATTCAACGATGTATTGATGAACTGTGGACCCAAGGGGCAAATGGTTGCGATGGGAACTGAAGTCGATCGGAATTCTGAGCCAGTGAAAAATCATCGTGATGATGATTTCCAAAATCTTGAACAAGATTTCCGTAGACTTCAAGAGCAAACACAGGAATTAATCAGTGAAAGAACACACATTGAATCTGAATTACGTAGCGTGAAGAAGCAGGCTGGCCGCCTTGAAGAAGAGGTTCGACATCTTCGCGCACCACCCCTTATTGTTGGAACATTGCAGGATGTGCTGGACCCGGAACGCGCTATTGTTCGGTCCTCCAATGGTACTGTCTTCCAAGTATCATTGAACCAACGAATTGAGCCTGAATTACTAAAACCAGGTACCAGAGTTGCTCTTAATCAGGATTCGTTATCCCTTGTAGAAGTTCTCCACGATGCTTGGGATCCAATTGTGAGTGGTTCAGAGATGGTCGAAAAACCAGACATAACCTACGATATGGTCGCAGGACTGGATGACGAAATACTCTCAGTCAGGGAGGCAATTGAACTTCCTTTAACAAAACCAGAGTTGTTTGTAAAGGTAGGGATTCAACCCCCTAAGGGTGTTCTACTCGTTGGACCTCCTGGGTGCGGAAAAACGCTTCTCGCAAAGGCCGTTGCTCACCACACAAATGCCACATTCATTCGAATGGTTGGCTCCGAGCTGGCTCAAAAATACATTGGCGAAGGGGGACGACTTGTTAGGGAATTGTTTTCATTAGCGAAAGATAAATCACCCTCAATTATTTTCTTAGATGAAATTGACGCAATCGGCGCTAAACGCCTTGATGGCTCTACGAGCGGTGATCGAGAAGTCCAACGGACCTTGATGCAGTTACTGGCTGAATTGGATGGATTTGATGAATTGGAGCATGTTAAAATCATTGCAGCTACAAACCGCCCAGATATTTTAGACGATGCTCTTCTTCGTACCGGGCGGTTCGCCCGTATCATTGAAATTCCGATTCCCGAAGAAGATTCACGAAGAGCGATATTGGAGCTTCATCTTTCAAAGATGAACACCAAAGGTGTTAGGCTCAAATCAATTGCACAAGCGACTGTAGGTTACAGCGGAGCGGAATTGAAAGCCACCTGTGTTGAAGCAGGAATGATTGCTATTCGATCGGATCGTGATACTGTCGTACACGCTGATGTTACCAAAGCGATCGAGCGATTAAACAGAAAGAAATCGCAATCAGGTAGCCAATCATCTCCAGAAGGCCTCTATGGTTGACAGGTGAATGTTCAAAGTCCGACCTGCGAACCACCCGTCATGTCAAATGTCATCGTTGAGTGCGTTCCTAATATTTCAGAGGGGAGAGATACTGAAAAAATAGAGAGAATTGTCGATGCTGCCCGTGTAGAGGGGGTCAAAATACTCGGTGTTGAACCTGATCCTGATTACAACCGGACCGTCATAACGTTCGCAGGTTCAACGAATTCAGTGGAACGTGCGGCTCTGGCATTGATTCGGAAGGCAATTGAAGAGATTGATATGCGGATACACACTGGCGAACATCCACGCATGGGCTGTGTTGACGTATGTCCATTCATTCCGATTCGAAATATTACCATGCTCGATTGTGTTGCAATGGCTCAGCGTGTTGCTCACCAGATCGCTGAACAAAACATACCTGTATTTCTGTACGGTTATGCATCGACGTCCGACATGCGAAAATCTCTATCAGCACTCCGAAAAGGTGAATATGAGGGACTTGAGGACCGTTTTTCAAATTCAACAGACATTCATACAGAAGACACTCGGATGCCAGACCTTGGGTCAAACGAATGGAACGAAAAATCACAGAGAAGTGGTGGCATTACAATAGGCGCTCGAGATATTTTGCTTGCCTACAACGTCAACATTGATGACCCAGAACCGTATGTCGCACAACAAATCGGTTCAATTGTTCGAAGTTCAGGTCGATTGTTGAAATCCCCAGATGGCTCTCAGAAGTTTCGAACCGGAGGTTTGTTGTTGGGAGTACAAGGAATGGGAGTTCCGTTAGAATCCCACGGAATCAGCCAGGTTTCTATGAATTTGCAAGACTACAAAACCACCAATCTCCACCATGCGTTTGAAACAATCGACAGTCTCTGCAAAAATATGAACAGTGCTACAAAAGGGAGTGAACTGGTTGGATTGGTTCCACTCGATGCAATGCTTGAGGCTGGCAGATGGTACGGAGACGATGGCTTAACAGAATCAGAATACATCGATGTTGCTGTTGAGAAACTAGGCTTGAATTCGATAAGTAACTTCGAACCAAAAGAGCGAATCATTGAATGGGCGATAATGGAGAGGGAATCATGACGTGGGCAGACAAAACATTACGAGAATTTCAGGATGCCTTGGCCAGTGACGCACCAACCCCCGGAGGTGGATCTGCTGTAGGTGTAGCACTCGGACAAGCGGCAGCGCTCGCAATAATGGTGAGTGATCTTACGCTGTCAAAGGAAGCGTATGAATCCGGATGGAAAGTAGCTAACCAGGTGAAAGCGGTTGCGATACCCCTGCTTGATGAGGGATTAAAATTAGCAATAGAAGACAGCGAATCCTTTGATGCTGTGGTTGCATCCTTCCGACTACCTAAAAGCACTGATGAGGAGAAAAATGAGCGCAGAGATGCGATTCGAACAGCGACCTTGGGTGCTGCTGTTGTGCCTTACCGTACCGCAGAAGCAGCAATGAGTCTACTAAAATTGTTACCAGAATTGACTGAAAAGGGAAACCCGAATGCTGCTTCGGATGCAGGTGTTGCTGGTCTTCTAGCATCGGCTGCCCTAAAGGGTGCCATTTTCAATGTCCAAAGCAATCTTGAATCGTTACCAGAATCGTATGGGGTCGAAATGCGAAAATCGTTGCCTACCTTGATTGAAGACGGACGAATCTATTCAAGAAAATGCATGGATGCTGTCAGAATTCAATTATCGAACCAATGAGCCCGTCTTTATTTCCCCGTCGATGGTAACCAACTTGACGGTACCAGA
>JAKUNY010000117.1 GCA_022451765.1 Candidatus Poseidoniaceae archaeon | reverse complement strand
CCATGAGCCCAAATTGCTTACCAGGTATGGATTGCATCAACCCCCAGCCGCGAGGACTCCTCTGGTGGCGGTCACTTACCCAATGGTTTGGAGGCATGGGGATTATCATGCTCGGGATGATGATTCTCTCACGCGTCATTGGTGGTGGAATGGCCCTCGCCCGGGCTGAGTTAACCGGACCTTCACTCTCACGTCTCAAGCCCAAACTCCAAGAAACTGCTCTTGCATTGTGGGGGCTTTATTTTGCGCTTACAGTCTTGGAGTTTGGTCTTTTACTGAGCATTGGAGGAATGGATTTGTTTGATTCAATCAATCACGCGCTAACGACAATGCCCACGGGTGGATTTTCAACCTATGATGGCAGCATTGGACATTTTGAATCCTACACAATTGAGTTGATCATTATCCTGTTCATGTTTATTGGAGGAATCAATTTCACCCTACTGTGGTTCATTCGAGAAGGACAATTCCGTAAGGCAACACAAGACGAAGAATTCAAGAATTATCTTGTCTATATCCTAACCACCTTTTTGTTTATCACCATTGCATTGTTAGCAACACGTGACTACACGACGATGGACTCTTTCATCGATTCACTCTTCCATGTCGTATCGATTGGTACCTCAACAGGTTACACATCCACTGATTACATGCAATGGCCGGTCGTTACACACCTCTTCCTTTTCGTTCTCATGATTGTGGGAGCCTCCGCAGGAAGCACGAGCGGAGGATTGAAACTTCTTCGAGTCAATCTTGCATTCAAAGTTGCGATGCGAGAATTAGTACGTATTGCACAGCCAAGAAAAGTGCAAACCATCCGAATGAATGGAGAAGTTGTTGGGAATCAACAACTCGGACTCATCGTAGGAATGTTGTTTGTTTGGATTGGTCTCTTCGCTATCGCATCCATTTTGCTTGCGTTTATTGTACCAGGGGAAGATTTTGAATCCATATTAGCTCTTGTTGCCTCTAGCCTTGGAAACACCGGACCAACCATAGGAAACTACGGTCCGAGCAATACCTGGGCAGGATTGAATTCTGGTGCTCTTCTGCTGACATCGATATTGATGTGGTTCGGTCGTCTTGAATTGCTAACAGCAGTCATCTTGTTGCATCCTCACACGTGGCGGTCTGAATCAAAGGACCAAGCTCCAAGAGGTGCGTTGGCTCGGTTAAGACGCATGATTTCTCGGGAGCCTCACGAGGAATCAGAACAAGGTCCGTTGGGCTGAATCACGATGAGGTTCTGGTTCTGGCTCTGATTCCTGTTCAGGATCGGAATCTTTCTCCAACGTATCCAGCACCGAATCAATGACTGGAACTCTCCATTTTTCCTCTGCTTGTTCGTATGCTTGCACGATGGCTTTTGTCGATTTTCGGGAAACGGGCAAATTACAGAGGGCGACATGCTCATCCGCAGTTAAACCAAGTGCCAGAGATATTTCGAAGCGGTTTGGATCTCCGAAAACTGGATTCTCTTGGTGAAGGAGGCTGAGAAGCGGCATAAATTCACGGCGAACCGTGGAGCGACTTGTTTTGGAAACATCTGCCAAGTGATTGATAATAGCAGGTCGAGCCCACGAACCTGATCGCCTCAAATAGTTTGGATAACTTGGATAAATTCGGTTTGGTAGTTCTTTTTCATTTGCAACACTGGCAGATAAAGAAGCCAAGTGAAGCGTCCAATAAGACGAATGATGTGCAAGGTCGCGGTATCTGCTTTCAACTGAGCGGTCAGCGAGAACCAAAGCATCTGATCCTCGCCGCATGGCTGCCGTTTCGAAAAGAGAAGCATTGTTCCAGTGAACCCAGTTCATCAAATCAGATGGTTGCTTGTCGATGCTACGTCCCGTTGAAACTGCATCTGTAGCAAGCTTGGACCTGTAAAGGGATTCCATACCTGGGAAGACCTCTGTGGTCATGTCACGAACGCCAGCCTCAAGATGTTGAAGCACCATATCCGACTCCAATTTTTGAAGACCTCCTGAGGAAAGTACTTGCAAATCCCGGACCAAGGCCCGTAGGTCACCATGGTTTCCTTTAACCAATGCATAGATGGCTTCGTTTGTGTATTCAATCGATTCTTGGCGCAGGACCCGTCGTGCAATGCGTCGCAGTGCTTCGTCTGATACTCTGTCAAACGTTATGGTTTTCAAATGACGACTGAATCTGTCCTTTGTGTTGCGCCACGTGGATGATGAACGACCCCAAAGACCCATGACGTCATTGCAAGCAAGAATAACTGGCTGTTTTGTGGACTCGAGAAGTCTCAATAATTCGGCCTTCCCTCCAGAATCTCCCGAAAGCGATACAGATTCGTCATCTTCGATTCCTTTCTTGATACGATCTTCACTAACAGCTCGCAGCCCACCGCCTATGTGATCGACTTCATCCAACAAGATGAGTGTACGTTGATGAGGTTTGGTTGGGTCATGAAAAAGAGAGCGGTGCGTAGAGGATTGCGTCGCTGCTTTGCGAATGGCTACAGCATTGCGTGTATCGCTTGCATTGAGCTCGATTACAGTCCAGCCCATGTCTTGGGCAATAGCCCGTGCAACCGTGGTCTTCCCGACACCGGGCGGACCGATCAAGAGAATTCCTTTCTTTTTCGGTTGACCATTGACCCAACCATCCAACCATTCTCGGATTTTGCGTCGTTGGGCGTCGTTGCCTTCAAGTTGATGTTCGGAGGTTGGTCGGTGCCGTTCTGTCCAATCTGAAGCACCGCTCATAGATTTCGATACTCACGACGGTTCTTGAAGATGTTCTTTTCTCAAAAGAACGGTAAATCATCGATTGAAAGGCGTGTCTGCGTGGCGTCATCTCGATTCCGAACAGTGACGGTACGATCCTCCAAGGATTGATGATCGATCGTCACACACATTGGAATGCCTACTTCATCCGCTCGGGCGTAACGTTTCCCAATCGAACCACTGCCGTCATAAAGGGAAACAAGACCTGCCTTTTGGCAACATCGTTGGTGCAATTCGTATGCTAATTTGTCCATCCCATCTTTCTCAAAGAGGGGGAGTATTGCAACATCAATTGGTGCTATGGAGTTTGAGAGTTTAAGCATCCTATACGGCTCTCCACCCTTCTCTGTTTCTTCGTATGCATGGTCCAGAACATGCCAAAGAATTCGATCAATTCCGAAAGCAGGTTCGACAACATGGGGTATGAACCATTCACCTGTTTCTTTGACGGTTTTCTGAACACGCTTGACGTGTTCTGGTTTTACTGTAAGAGAACGACCATCAGAAAGGGTTACATCAACAGGGAATTGCACTTCAGCCTCAAATGATTCGACAATTGCTTTCACTTGACCGGCATCTGCACGAAACGCTGGACCCGCTGCCCCTCCATCGATCGTCCAGCCATCGATTTCGACAATTTTCGGTTCAATAAATTCACGACGAGCACGGAGTGATTTTCCGGTGGCTTTCTCATGGGCTTCGAGGTCGTAACAACCACGATGGGCGATACCAACACATTCGATCCAACCGTATGATCCATCGATTTCAACATCCCAGCAGTCGCTTGCGTAGTGTGCCATTTCATCAGCAGCGTGTTGACGGAACCTCAATCGAGAAGAATCGATACCGATTCCTACGAGGAAATCATAGGTTCTCCCCATAAAGACTCCAACGGTTGGGTGGCGGATGAGATTGGATGTTACTGCCTGGTCAAGAGCCATTGTGTGTACATTTCCTTCACCATCCACGAGACGAAATTCAATTGCAGCCCACGATGAAAAGTCGTGTTCTGGTGTCTGATTTGGATCGATGAAATATTCAAGTTCAGCCATGTTGAACTCACGAAGTCGAATCATTCCTTGTCGAGGGGAAATCTCATTTCTGTAACCCTTTCCAACCTGCATTGCACCAAACGGGAGACGTTCTCGGAAGTGACGGTACAACGCAGGAAATGAGGTGAACATTCCTTGTGCAGTCTCTGGGCGCATGAATCCTTGCCGACCTGAACTGCCTGCGCCAATTGGGGTTGAAAACATCAGATTCTCTGCGCTGATTTCGCTCCAGTTTTGGGCTGAACAATTAGGACATTCAGGATTCACTTCCTTCAACAATGATTGAAGTTCAGATTTACTCAATGCGTCGGGGTTTGGATGGTGATTTTCCAAAAGCGTATCCGCTCTGCTCGCTTCGTTGCATTGACCACATACTGTCATAAAATCCGAGAATTCGCCCACGTGCCCACTTGCTTCAAGAACTTCGTACGGAGTGACGGTGGGACAGGAGATTTCCGTTACGTTTCCGAGTGCAAGCCAATGGTCAAGCCAAACTTGGTTCATTTTTGAGCGAAGTCTACCACCGATTGGTCCAAAATCATAGAGGCCCTTTGCACCGCCATACAAATCAAAGGCTGGCAGGAGAATTCCACGCTGGCGCAACATACCGTGCAACCGTTCCAGGCGTGCATCATCCTTTGACAAGAAATCCCCTCCTACCGTGCTGATGGATATGGCATTTCAACTTGACCACTGGATGAAAGGCTCGGATTCAAAAACCTAAGCATCTAGGGAATGCCATGGGACAATCAATGGTGGCCATCACTGATGCGGATTGCACTGGTTGTGATTTGTGCATACCACATTGTCCGTTCGAAGCTCTGCTACCACTCGCAACAAACCCACCTGAACGTAAACACAAGAAGCGTCCCGTTGTCGTGATTGCATCGCAGTGCGTTGGATGCCTTTCGTGCATTGGTTCGTGCCCGACCAAGGCGTTGCACGAGATACTGATGCCGCCAATATCACTTACCTCACCACTCTTGACCACAAGTGATGATCCTGAGACCGAGCAAATACGTCGATGGGGCAAAAAAGGTCTTGGATGGGCTTAGGGAAAAAACGAAACACTCATATCTATCTCACCACGCCTCCAACACACTGAGATTGGTGAAAAAAATATGCCTGAGATAACATATCTCGAACATCCGACGGAAACGGATGCTCTCATGGACAAATTCTGTCCGCCAGTCCGGAATTGGTTCAGGGAAAAATTTCCTGACTTCACTCGTCCTCAAAAATTAGCAATTCCGACAATTATGGACGGAGGACACC
>JAKUNY010000116.1:4678-5089 GCA_022451765.1 Candidatus Poseidoniaceae archaeon | reverse complement strand
GAAGGACCAACACCCGTGTCCGCTCTCATTCACGCTGCAACCATGGTCAACCCCGGTCTTTATCTCGTTGCTCGAATGTTCGATTTCTTCGATGCGCCGTCAATGGCAGGCGAACTTGTTGACCTCGCGTTTATTATCGCAGCAATAGGAGGTATAACCGCCGTCATGGCTGCTGCAATTGCCTTTGTTCAAGATGATTTGAAGAAGGTGCTGGCGTACTCAACAATGAGTCAACTGGCTTACATATTCACTGGATTAGGAGCCGCATTATGGCTTGCAAACACACCAGGGAAAGAAAAATATGCAATCGTGGCTTTTGGAGCTGCACTGTTCCACCTTTTCAATCACGCAATGGCAAAAGGGATGCTTTTCATGGCAAGCGGTTCAGTTATACATGAGATGCATCATGCT
>JAKUNY010000116.1:0-4668 GCA_022451765.1 Candidatus Poseidoniaceae archaeon | reverse complement strand
ATCACCACGATGACCATCACGACGACTTCGACGCACAATCGATGTCGAACATGGGAGGCCTTGCATCGAAGATGCCGATTACTGCAACAGCGATGTTAGTGGGATCTGCGTCCATTATGGGATTGCCATTGATTGGAGGATTTTGGTCGAAGGAGGGCATCATTGCAAATGCATGGCGTGTTGCGCTCGAAGACCCCCGGTTCTTCTTCCCGGCTGCTTGTGTTCTCCTTGGCGCTGCCATGACTGGATTTTACATGTCGAGAATGTGGCTCAAGACGTTCGCAGGCAAACCAAAGACAGAAGTTGCAGAGCACGTCCACGAACAAACACCATGGATACCAATTCCATTGGTTGTTCTAACGTTTGTATCGTTGTCGAGTGTGATTCTCGCTGGTATGATGTTCACGCATTGGTCAAGCGATACTAGCTATGCTTTCTTTAGCGAAAAGAATTTCATCGATGGTATGATTTATGAATTTGAACACGTTTTCCTGAATCCAAATGCGTTCTTCTTCGTCTTGACGTATGTGGCCATCTTCATTGGTGCAATTGTTGGCCCTGGCCTTGCTATGGCTCTTTACGGTGGTTCGCTCAAAGAGGGTGAGAAAGCAAAACCATGGATGCAGCCAATCATCAATCTATCGTCACGAGTCAACAAAAAACGTGGATTCGACAACAGCGCATGGGCGAATTCGGGTCTTTCAGATGCACTTAGGGAACGATTGTATTTTGACAAGTGGTACGATGCGGCCATGCTGAAACTTGTCGTCGGATTTGCAAACATCAGTGCTGCTTTCGATCGAAATGTTGTTGATGGAACCATCAAGACGGTTGAATCAACATCACAAAGGCTCTCAACACAGATTCGTCGTTTGACGACAGGATCAGCTCGTGATTACATCATGATGGCAGCCTTAGGCGTGCTTGTTATCTACTCGCTTCTGGGGGTGATGATTTGAACATTGATTACCTCTCGATGATGGTCATTCTCCCGATTCTTGCAAGCGTTTTCTTCCTGATCTTGACATCGCGTCTCGATGACGCAACACGTGCGAAGTTTGACGCTCCTGTTCGGATGGCCGCTTTCATCATATCTTTGGCTATGTTCACTGTTGCTACGTTGATGTTCTTGGGTCAAATTGGTGATGTTGGATGGAACGACATCGCCTTCAACACTTTTGAATTCCAAGAGTCCTATGTCTGGATTGAACAACTCGATATCACTTGGAGAGTTGGTGTTGACGGACTTTCCTTCCCAATGGTTTGGCTGACAACGCTCCTAATGCCGATCACCATCATCGCAACATGGAACGAGAAGGCAGGAGCAACGTACTTCCCGCTCATGCTCATGCTCGGTGGTGCACTGATTGGTGTCTTTGTCGCTCTTGACATGTTCATGTTCTATGTCTTCTGGGAATTGACACTCATTCCGATGTTCTTCATGATTCTCAAGTGGGGTGGGAAGGACCGAAAGTATGCGGCTCAGAAGTTCTTCATTTACACCTTCACAGCATCCGTCATCATGCTTCTCGGCTTGCTGACGATGTACTTCTTGATGGATACGCAAACCTTCAGCATGCAAGAGATGGTTGTTCAAGCAAGCGGCGCCAACGCAAACGGTGTTTGGCTTGGGCTTGAAGTCCAGAAGGTTCTCTTCATCATGCTCATGCTTGGTTTCCTCGTCAAGCTCCCAGCAGCACCGTTCCATACGTGGCTTCCTGATGCACACGTTCAGGCACCAACCGGCGGTTCAATGATGCTGGCTGGTGTGATGTTGAAGATGGGTGCCTACGGTATGTTCCGTTTACCCATCTCCTTATTCCCACATGCATTGGAAGAATTCCAATTCGTCATCATGATGATCGGATTGGTTTCGCTGGTTTGGGGAGCTATTGTCTGTCTCGGACAAACCAACCTCAAGAAGATGGTTGCGTATTCCTCCGTATCACACATGGGTGTTATCCTACTGGGCATTGCAAGCATGCAACCGCTCGGATGGGCTGCTGCGCTCTTCATGATGTTCGCTCACGGTATCATTAGCCCAATGCTCTTCGCAGTTTGTGGCGCGTTTAAGCATCACTATCATAGCATGGAAATTGGAGCCATGCGAGGAATGGCGAAACATTCACCATGGCTTGCTACAAGCATGATGTTCGGTTGGATGGCTTCCCTCGGTCTTCCATTGTTGGCAGGTTTCGTTGCCGAGTTTATGCTCATGGTTGCTTATTGGTACACCTACGGCTGGTGGATTCTCCTACCAGCTCTTGTTCTTGCCATTACTGCTGCTTACTATCTCTGGTCCATGCAGCGAACAATTTTCGAGGGAGGTGAGGCCACACGGCCGCCTGAAAGCCTCCACGGTGAGCCAGTCCCGGACATTGATAACACCGAGAAAATCGCAATGCTCTTGCTCGCAGCCTTCACCATTCTCTTTGGTATTATGCCATGGATTTTCCTCGATATGATGGACATGTGGACTCGAGACGCAATGAAATTCCTCTTCGACCTTGGAGGTGTCTGATATGTCAACTGGAAATGAATTTGATATGGACATGGTAGAAACACTTGGTCCAGAATTCACTGTGTTCGTTGGGTTGCTGTTGATTATGATTGTTCCAAATCTTGGAAACGGGACGTTCCGTATTCCGGGTACATCGATTCGACTGCCCTGGTTCCTTGGCGGAACACGCTACAAGGCAGTCGCATCACCTCGCCTACCAGGTCTCCTTGCTGTCCTTACGATGGCCCTCGCATTGTTCCAAGTGGTTTGGTATCTTCTTGACGCTTCAGCGGCGGATAGTGACATCATCTCAAGCGAAAACGGGATTGAAATCTTCAAAGTGAACATGTTCTCTCGAATTTTCGAGGCTATCTTCTTTGCTGCATTGCTTCTCGCAGCAATTGCATCGCTTGATCGCCTGCCAACCGGCTCCCAGAAGAGCGATGACATCGATGTGTTGTTCAACAATCGCCGTCAAGCAGACTTCTACATTTTGATGCTGACCTCAGCACTTGGAATGAGCGTCGTCGCGCTTGCCCAAGACATGTTTGTTTTGTTTGTCGGGTTGGAACTTGCTTCCTTTTCGACGTATGTTCTCGTCGCTTTCCACAAAGAAACCCGAGCGGGTTCAGAAGGTGGTGCCAAGTACTTCATCGTCGGATCGGTTGCGTCCGCTGTTGGACTCTACGGTCTGAGTATGCTTTACTTGTGGGCGGGTTCGTTGCAATTCGATGCACTCGCAGCAAAGTGGGCAGCCGATGGGGCCTCTTCGCTGAGCATGATGGCGCTTGGCTTTGTTCTGGTTGGCTTTGCCTTCAAGATTAGCGCAGCCCCGTTCCACTTCGCTGCACCCGACGCTTATTCAGGTGCAAACAGCCCAGTTGCAGGTGTCTTAGCAACCGCAAGCAAGGCCATGGGGATGCTCGGTTTGATGCGTGTTCTGTTGCTCATCACCGTGCCCGATGCGGATGCCGAGGGATCGGCTATTTGGATTGGACTTCTCGGTGTCCTCGCAGCAGTCACAATGACTTGGGGCAACATTGCTGCGCTTGGAAGTGAGAATCCAAAACGAATGCTCGCATACTCATCGGTTGCCCATGCAGGTTACATGTTGGCTGCATTGACCGCTATCGGTGCATGGAACTGGGGGCTGGTGGACAACGCAGGCGACGCGATGGATGTGGTTGTAGCGGCTCTTCTCTTCCACATGTTCGTTCTTGTGTTCTTCAAACTCGGAGCCTTCCTTGTCCTTGGTGTCCTCGAGATGGAAGGGGGAGCCTCGAGACTTTCCTCACTTGCTGGACTTGGAAAGCGTGAGCCACTCATTGCTGTTGCCATGTTCCTGTTCATGATCTCTCTCGCTGGTGTACCACCAATGGCTGGATTCCTTTCCAAGCTGCTCGTCATCATGGGAATTGTTGAAGTTGCAACAGGAACGGGTTCTCTTTCAGCGATTGGCGATGCCCACTGGGTTTGGTGGCTTGCTCTACTCATGGTCATTAACAGCGCTATTTCGATGTTTTACTATCTTCGTATTGCCGTCGTGATGTACTTCCACGAGCCCGAAGAAGGACGAGAGGGAGCTCTTGTATCTGGTTCATCCATCCGAGTTGCAATCGCACTTTGCGCAATTGGAACAGTTGCATTCGGGTTGTATGGTGGCGAACTTATCGAACTTTGCCGCAATGCTGCAAAATCACTCCAATGATAAGGGGCGACTTCAAGAGGGGTTGACCTCTCGAAGAACATGGTGAGACCCAATGGGACGACGTTTTGAGGAAAAGGTGGACGAGGAAGAACTCGCACGCTTGGAAAATCCTGAAGGCTCATCCGGTAAAATTCGAGTAAAACTCCCCAACAACGGTAAATCCAAGGGAGAACTTGGTTACAAGGGAGAAATGTTTGCACTTGCAGAGGAGATTCTCGGTGGCCGACGTGTGACCGTTCTCTGTGCTGATGGCGAAACGCGAATGGCTCGAATTCCTGGCAAGATGCGTCGCCGACAATGGGTACGCGAAGGAGATTTGATCATCGTTTGGCCATGGGATTTCCAAGATTCAAAAGCGGACGTTAAACACCGCTATACCAAGACACAAGCAATGTACCTCTCTCGAAAACAGGTCCTTCCGGACGTTGTTGACATGTTTGGTATGAATTCCCGTAGTGAT
>JAKUNY010000115.1 GCA_022451765.1 Candidatus Poseidoniaceae archaeon | reverse complement strand
GATATCATCACGGACTGACATAATTTCCATGTCCTCATTGACAAAATCTGAGAGATCGAAATCCGTCTCAAGTTGCATTGCTCCAACCACGGACGCACCTGAAATTGCAATAGCAACAAGCAACACTGCACCGTGTTGCTTGCGGTGGAGTTGCAGTAGAGGTTGTGTGAGATTGGTTAATTTTAGGGGCTTCCTATGCTTAGATACATCCTGAACCTGGAAGGTCACATGGAGTGCGCAGATGAAGAGTGGCGTCTTGAAGAATGCACAGATGACACCAAACGCTAGAGCAATGCCGAATGTGGATAATGGTGGTAAAGGAGAGACGACGTTTGCCAAAAACGCGGCAACGGTTGTCACGACCGCAAGCGAAAGTGGGACACTCAACTTCCCACAGGCACGCATCCAAGCCTCAGCAACATCGTCCGTGTTGTTTCGGTGGTAAGCAAAGGAACGTTGTAGGTGAATCGCATAGTCAATTCCTAAGCCCAGAACCAAAGGAGCAACAGCGACTTCAAGAGCCGTAAATTGAATGCCGATTGCATTCAAAATTCCATAGGTTAACACAAGTGCTACGTTTAGACTCACGACAGGAAAGAGCACGCCTTTCACATTTCGGAAGGCCACAAACAACAACGCAACAACAACCATTGTGGCAAAAAGAATGAGAATGATCAAATTGTCAAACGTCCCTTTATCGATGTCGTAGGACATCAAATCAAGAGATGCCACAGAGTACGAAAGGCTTGAAGATTCACCAATGTCTGAGAACGCAAGTCGGATTTGATGTTGAATCTCTCGACGCTCTTCCTCACCCAATTCTGGATTAATTTCAATTACCCACGCAGTTGAATCAGCAGCCGGAACAGCGTCGCCTCCACCGTTCGTGAGATACGAACATGTCTTGGAAATATCAAGATTCTTGTTGATGAGAGCAGAGCCTACAAAGTTGACAGTGCTAAGAAGCGCATCTTCTGGATTGATCGCACACGTGGTATCGTCATCAATGACTGCATCAATCAGTGACGGCCAGTCTTGATAATCTGTGAGTGTTGTTCCAGGAGATTGTTCATCAAGCGCTATCTGAATCATGCCCGGTGAGGTCGTCCAAGAAACAACCGCGTTGAGCTGAACTCGGCCATCAGCTTTTAGCTCGGCAAGATCAGCATCCATTTCGATCAAGGAATCCATACTTAGTACGTTGCCTCCATCATCACGCGTAACGTGGACAAACATAGGTCGTGATTCATCAGGGAAAAAGGCATGAATTTCTTCGTGAGCTTTGTTGGAGTCTGACTCCGGCGCAAAATCGTTCAAATCCGTTCGAAACTCTGGAGGTGACATAAACAGATTTGCGCTGAGTGCAATGGTTAGCAAACCTGAAACAACGAGGATTGGAAGAGCCAGTCGATTAAACAGACCAGCATATTCTGCCATTTGGTCCTCATAATTCGAGGTGTCCATGGGCGTTGCGAGTGCAAGAGGGTGTTTAAGTGACAGGGTATATTGACCGTGGAGGAAGCAAATACCTGTTCTCAAAAGGACGGCAAGGTTCAATATGGGGAGGCTGGTCGCCAAGACGATAACATGCCAATTAAGGTCCTCATTCATGAGAAAAATGAACTTCGACTTCGAATCACTGGAGAATCCCACACGGCTCTCCAAATCCTTCGAGACCGCTTGAACAACCACAAGTCTGTCGAGTATGCCAACTACTTCCCGGGTCATCCTGACCTCGATCCACCGGAATTCTACATCCGCACCACTGGTAAAACAAAACCTGAAGCAGTTCTCAACGAAATCGTCAACGGCTTGTCCAACGATTTTGACAGCCTAACACTATGAGGTGGCTGCTATGCAGCCTAACACTTCGCTGGCAGATGCCATCGGACTCATAGGATATGCAACGGATGACAATGGCATCGGTGGCGTCCTCAAATCAAGAGTTGCGGACTTCCGTGTTGATGAGATTGCAACAACCATCACGCTGAATCCTAAGGGTCGATTTACAGTCGCAAAAATAACGCTTACGAACTGGGAAACCAATCGATTTTGCAACAACCTAGCCAAAAAACTGAGTATCTCACGAAACCGGATTTTCTTCGCTGGAACAAAGGACAAGCGTGCGGTAACGTCGCAAATTTTTGTTATTGATGCTCCACAATTCAAAGTCGCTGAAATCGAGATACCGGATGTAGTCATCGAGGTACTCGGCAGAACACATCAAAAAATTGGCTTTGGCAACCATCGCGGAAACCGGTTCACAATTGTCGTCCGTGGCTGTGCTCATCAAGACGGAACAGCAATGACCGAAGAAGAGGCGTTGGCTGAGGTTGAACGCATCAAAACCTCCATGCATGAAAAGCTTGGAACGGGCCGTTTCCCAAATTGGATTGGCCCCCAACGCTTTGGAAGTGGACGTGCAGTAACTGCTGAAGTTGGCCGGTCTGTCGTTCAACACAAATGGGACGAAGCTGCGCTCACATACATCAGCAAAGAAGGTGAGTATGAAAGTCCAGAGGTTGCATCTTTCCGAGACCACATACGGAAGCATGGAATCACTCAGGAAGGACTCGACCTCGCACCTGAATGGCTCGGGTATGAACGCAGAATGACAGAACATTTGCTGAACAATCCAGATGATTACATCGGTGCTTTTCGCAAACTCCCGAACAATCTCCAGATTATGACCGTTCACGCACTTCAATCAGTGGTCTTCAATCGAACATTGAGGAAACGTCTCGAGCAGGGCATGAGCATCACCACTCCCGAAGCAGGAGATCTGGTTGGTCGGCTTGATGAGAGAGGTCAACTCTCCGCCAACAATTGCGTTCTTGTCGAAGAACGAACCGCACCGCGTATCGGAAGAAACTGTCAACTCGGTCGGCTGTCCGTCACCGGACCGCTGCCAGGCCGAGACATCCGTACTTGTGAAGGAAAGCCAGGCGAGTTGGAGGAATCTATTCTAGCTGAGTTGGGTCTTGACGAACTTGATTGGGAAATCGAGGACATCCCCCGATTGACAACAAGTGGAACACGAAGATCCCTCACCACCTCTTTTGACGAATTTACAGTGGAAGCTGCTCCGAAGGCATCGGATGATTCATTGGGTGAAAATTGGAACAAAGGCCCTGTGGAAGGAAGTCGATGGCATCCTGATGGAGCATGTTTGAAGTTCCGATTCACGCTATCTAGCGGTTCGTATGCTACTATCTTGCTTCGCGAATTTATGCGAGCACCGCTGAATCAACTTTGATTCACAGAAGGCCCATCGAAATAACTTCGATTTCACCGACACCTGAGATGGAAGCCATCTTCTCTTCGAATGCGTCAGCAAGGCCCTCTCCATCGTTCATGACAACGTGAACTTGAACGAATTTTAGGCCAAACGCAAGGGGTTTGACTTCGACGCTTTGGACGTCGTAATTATCATCACCAAACGTTGTGATTGTTGAAGAGATCATGTCAGTATCGACATTTTCCATCTCAGCGTCAGGATTTACTTTGTATGTCATCGCTACCATGCCCATGTTCTCACCTCAGGGTCCAACGAATCCACATGCAGAACAGGTATAGGACACGCCTTGATCACGGCATCGTGGGCTTCGACCGATTGGGTTGCCACAGTTCGGGCAAGGGAATGTGGTTGAGCCAGCTTCGCTGAGTGGTATACCGGATGATGTGCAATTTTTTGCTCTTTCAGTCATTGTGGTGCCTCAGTTGGTAAACGTCCCACGACCTCCCCTTCTTTATGCTTGCGTGCAAATCTTGAGCTGAGCATGGATGCCAAGAGTGAGACATAGCACCCCATTTTGATAAAAACAGTAGGCATTGTTCAATTGTATTTCTTGGTTCGGCAAGAGGTCAATTGCGACGTTTCCCCAAATTTTGACAAGGACAAATCCACTGTCATCGCAAAGAACAATTTCGCGAAAGGCAATCCACCTTCCGCGGGCGTGCTTCATCGTGAGAGGATACGATCGAGCAATAATCCCTACGATTGATGCGATTGTTCTTTTTCCCTTCAAATCATGCACACATGTTGTGATCATGCTGGGTCGAAGCCCTTCAAAGGTTATCAGAGTTTCATTCCGTTTTCTTTCGCCGTACGGTAAAACTGGTTTTTGTTGCAACAACATCATCGATGATTTCATCACCGCCGAGCAATTTGTTAACCGCTACTTCGTATCCGTCCAGGACAGAAGTGGATTTCGCATTCCATGGCGTGTGATTCCGACAAATCAGATACACCTCCGATGAGGAGTTTCTCGAGGCTTCAGGTGAAAATCTTCGAACATACGAGAAATGTGGCTTTACAGCTTCAATTAATTCCTCAACTCCAACGCCTTGAAACAATTTCGTTACAAACCAACCACCGCTGCAAAGCAGGGGGAGGGAAAAATCGAACACCTTTGCAACCAGAGTCATCGCTACTGCTTGATCAACGTCCCACTTCCCGGTGATATGAGGAGAGATGTCCGATACAACCGAGTTTACTTGCCGATCGCCTAATTCCTTCACAATTCGTTCTTGGGTAAGTGGGTCAGTAATGTCGCCAACCATGAGCAATGCTCCCTCAACTGGTTGGCATGGTTCTAGGTCATAACCGATTACTATACAGGATTGGCCAACTTCTTCCACCGCAACTTGAGCCCACCCGCCTGGGTGACAGCCCACATCGAGAACGACATCGCCCTCGCGCATCAACTCAAATTTGGCTTGAATTTGCTTGAGTTTGAAAGCTGACCGGGCACGATAACCGCTTGCTTTGGCTTGGCGACGCCATGAATCACGCTTGTGATTCTCAATCCAATGGTCTGCCATGCCGAATCCCCATTTGACCTTCCGAGAAACCTTAGACATAACTCCTTCCGTGCAATCGTGGATGAAACGATGAGATGAAGGAGGTTGAGTGATTGGACAGACCATGAGCGCAGCTCGAAGGGCAATGCTTCTGTGTTCAATTCTGTTGTTGGTTCCACATGCGAATGCAATTCAAATCCAACCTGAAGATTGGGAAGGATCTGTGAGTCTAACAGGAGGCCACAGTATCCTCGTTGAAGAGTACACGGCAACACATTGCGCAAGTTGTGCAGAAATTGATCCAG
>JAKUNY010000114.1 GCA_022451765.1 Candidatus Poseidoniaceae archaeon | reverse complement strand
CAAACGACATTGCACCTGCTAAGAGAACAACAGGATCGGGAGCAGTAACGATTGCTATGTCAACTTCCTGACCATTTTCCCGAGCACGGTCAACCATTGTTCGAAGGTGACGTGGAACCAATCGTACGACAAGATGATTTTCATCTCGCAAAAATTGGCGATGAAAGCTCATGTTACGTTGTCCGTTTACTTCGGCAATGATAACGCTAGCAGACATGTAGCGGCCTCGATCCTGTGGCCAGTGGTGAGGAATTGCAAGGTTACGGAGATTGACTTCATCTTGCATGCAATCGAAAACAGGCGCTTCCGCTGGGGAAACGATTTCAGGTGATGAAGGGTTTTTCATTGCCCACGCAAGGGTATCGATGTACACCTCGGGTTGTATACCGATTGCCTCACACAGTCTGTCCCGTGTGAGCATGTTAACGGAGATTCGTTGACCAGGAGCTTCTTTGATGTTCTCGAACAACAGATTTTGATGCGATTGTAATGAACTCATTTCCCAGATTCCATGGACAAGACTGACCTCTTCTCCGACACGTTTGGCGTGTGTAAGATGGTCTCGAAATGCCAAGGTATCACGCCCTCAGAATTTCGTCTGGGTATCATCGATGTAGTTTGGGCGGTCTTCTTCTTTGGCCTCGGCGTTGACTGACATCATGTTCAAACCAGAAAGAAGACCAATGACTCCGATGGCATGCGAGGTCAGAATATCGACCTCGGACTCGACAAATCCAACATAGTGATTGATAATGACCAAAAGGCCCACGGCAATGGTGAAGAGTGCTACAACTGGTCGTAACCCTTGTGGAATCATGATGCAACTAACAACACCTTGTTTATGATATTATTCTTCCACGCAGACGGTGGATTCCTCACTACGATGAAACGGCGACTTGATATATGAAAGCAAAGTCGGGAAAACGCTCGAATGAGGTTTGAACATGGGTAGAGGACTCTTTGCAGGTGCGAAAATGGCCAAGGATCGACAAAAGTTTCGTTGGTCTGACCGACGCTACAAGAAGCGTATGCTAAAATCTCGAGCAAAGCACGATCCCCTTGCAGGATCAACACAAGCCAAGGGTATCGTCATAGAGAAAGTCGGTATCGAAGCAAAGCAACCTAACTCAGGCATTCGAAAGGCTGTGAAAATTTCACTCATCAAGAACGGGAACAAGCTAACAGCTTTCGCCCCTGGAGATGGTGCTATCAATTTCATCGACGAGCACGATGAAGTCATGGTCGAAGGTATCGGTGGACGCATGGGTCGTTCCTACGGAGACATTCCTGGAGTTCGATACAAAGTCATCCAAGTCAATGGAGTATCTCTTGACGAGATGGTCCGAGGACGCAAGGAGAAGCCAGTACGGTGAGGTTTTCAACATGACAGAAGAAACGGTAATCGACGAACGCCCAATCGCTGGAATTGGGACACTTGTTTTTGGAAAATGGGATGCTGCAGAAGTCGTCTGCAATGACCCAGGTCTTGCTCCGTATGTCAATCTCACAACCGTCGGTGTACCTCACACCGGGGGCCGTCATGCGAACATGTGGTTTGGAAAGTCCAAACTAAGCGTCGTTGAGCGCTACATCAACAAACTCATGCGAACAGGTGCATACACCGGAAAGAAGCAATCCGCAATGAAAGCATTCGAAAGCGCTCTCGATGTCCTCGCAGAACGCCGAAACATGAATCCTCTTCAGATCTTTGTTGACGCCATTTGCAACGCAGCCCCAATGGAAGAAATTACTCGTATCAAATTCGGTGCAGTTTCCCAGCCCAAGGCTGTTGACTCCTCACCATCACGACGTCTCGATGTCGCCCTCAAGCACCTTGCAAAAGGGGCTCAGCAAGGAACACACAAATCGAAGCGAACGCTAGAACAGTGCATTGTCAATGAACTCAACAAGGCTTCCGAAGGCGATGCGACCTCCTATGCTGTCTCCAAGAAAGAAGAAGTTGAGCGAATCGCTGCATCAGCACGATGAAACCGCACACGTCGGCGAAATTCGTCGAACTTTTGCGACTCACTTAAGAACCCCATTCCAGTGGGCGGATTGAACCAGACAGGTGGCTACCATGGGACGAAAAGAAGACAACATCAAAAAGGCTACAGAAGTTATGAACGTACTTCCACAGATTCGCAATCTGTGCATTGCTGCGCACATTGATCATGGAAAGACAACGCTTTCTGATAACCTGATTGCAGGTGCAGGGATGATGTCCAGCGACCTAGCTGGTGCTGCTCGAGTTCTTGACTTCGATGAACAAGAATCTGCTCGAGGAATTACCATCAACGCTGCTTCTGCTTCGATGGTCCACGCTGTTGACGGGACGGATTACCTCATCAACCTCATTGATACACCGGGACACGTTGACTTTGGTGGCGACGTTACGCGTGCCATGCGTGCTGTCGATGGTTGCTTCATCCTCGCTTGTGCCGTTGAAGGACCGATGCCTCAAACTGAGACCGTTGTCCGGCAAGCACTCAAGGAAAAGGTCAAGCCTGTACTCTTCATCAACAAAGTCGATCGATTGATCAACGAACTACAAGTGACGCCTGAAGACATGATGAACAGATTCCAAGAGACCATTACGAAGGTCAACAAACTCATCAAACAGTTTGCTCCTGATGAGTTCAAAAAAGAATGGCAGGTCAGTGTATTGGACGGTACTGTTGCCTTCGGAAGCGCATACCACAACTGGGGAATCACCATCCCTTACATGAAGAAATCCGGCGTCAGCATGACGGATATCTTCCAGTACTGCAATGAGGAGAAGCAAAAGGAACTCGCACAAGCTGCTCCCGTTCACGAGGTTCTTCTCGACATGGCGGTTACAAAATTGCCAAGTCCAGTTCAGGCCCAGCCCTATCGTATCCCCAACATTTGGACAGGTGACCTAGAATCTGGTATTGGTAAGGCAATGATGGCTTGCGATCCAGATGCAGAACTTGCAATGATGATTACGAAAATATGGATGGACCCCCATGCCGGGGAAGTCGCCGTTGGACGAATTTACTCCGGTGCGATTGCACAAGGTGAGTCCGTGTTTGCTATTGGCGCTGCAAAACCAGAGCGTGTTCAGCAAGTCAGCATGATGGTCGGTGGAGACCGAATCACTGTACCAAAAGTTGTCGCTGGTAACATTGCTGC
The DNA here is from genome assembly GCA_022451765.1 of Candidatus Poseidoniaceae archaeon. Taxonomy (GTDB): domain Archaea; phylum Thermoplasmatota; class Poseidoniia; order Poseidoniales; family Poseidoniaceae; genus MGIIa-L2. The sequence continues at coordinate 1,992 of JAKUNY010000114.1, read as the reverse complement.
AATCACTGGTATACGAAGTGCAGCTGCTGGTGTCACACTCTCACGCGACAAGGATTTCACTCCCTTCGAAGCCATTCGTCATTACTCAGACCCTGTTGTTACTGTCGCAGTTGAACCAAAGAGCATGAAAGATCTTCCCAAGTTCATTGATGCACTACGTTCCCTCGCAAAATCCGACGCATCATTGCAGGTTACAACAAACCAAGAAACTGGTGAGGCATTGTTGGCTGGAATGGGTGAACTCCATCTTGAAATCACCGTGTACCGGATTGAGGAAGAACAGAACATCAAGGTCAGTGTCAGTCCACCAATCGTTGTTTATCGCGAGGGTGTGCAGGGCAGCAACAGAGGACAAGCGTTCGAAGGCAAATCCCCGAACCGACACAACCGTTACTTCTTTGAAATTGAATCACTCCCGGGCGAAGTCGTTAACGCTCTACGCAGCGGCGATCTTGGCGACGGTCCAGTCCGAAGCAGCGATGCGAAGGAGACTGGAAACAAGTTTGGTGAGCTCGGTATGGACAAGGACTTGATGCGGAAGATATACGCCATCAATGGAACAAACGTCCTCGTCAACGACACCAAGGGTATTCAAGGTCTTCACGAGACTCGTGAATTGATTATTGAAGCTTTCAATGAAGTATGCAAGAAGGGTCCTATCGCTGACGAACCTGTCCAGGGTATGTTCGTTCGACTTACGGATGCTAAACTCCACGAAGACGCAATTCACCGTGGACCTGCTCAAACCATCCCAGCAGTCCGAAATGGAATCAAAGGTGCAATGATGCGAGCAAGGACTGTACTGCTTGAGCCAATGCAAAAGGCATTCGTCTCGGTACCGAACGACTGGCTTGGCCAAGTTACACGCGAAGTCACAAACCGTCGTGGTATCATCGAAGACATGCCAAGTGAAGGCGATGTAACAACCGTCGTGGGTGTACTTCCAATCGCTGAAACCTTCGGTTTCTCTAACGATATTCGTGCAGCATCACAGGGCCGTGCGGTTTGGAACACTGAGAACCTTGGATTTGAAATGCTCCCACCACAACTTTTCGACAAGGTCGTCGGTGAAATTCGAACCCGTAAGGGATTGAAGCCTGAACCAAACCCAGAATCGTATTATTCTGACTGAACATGATCTCTGGGGAAATAACGGGCCTTTTTGCCACCACAGTTGGTGGCGTCCCAAAACCTTCAGTTGACTCGATTCAAGTTCAATCTGTCGGTATTAAAGACGAGATTATTCGTGATAAGAAACACCATGGTGGTGCTGAAAAAGCCGTCTGTCTTCTCGCTCAGGAAATCGTTGACGAATTACGGGCGAGTGGACATCCGATTGCGGGCGGGACGACCGGAGAGAACATACTCCTCGATGTTCCATTTTCATCACTACGACCGGGTGTGAGGCTTCAGTTTCCAAATGTTCTGCTTGAGATTACTATGGCAGCATCACCGTGCAAGACAATTAAGGAATCCTTCCTGAATCAGGACTTCAATTTGCTATCAGACAAAAAGTATCCAGGAAAAACCCGATGGTACGCACGTGTCCTTGTCGAGGGAACAATACATCAAGGTGAGAAAGTCATCGTCAACTCAGACGCTTGAGTTGAAGATCGGTTAGCTCACGCAATGCAATCATTGCGGGTCCATCCGGCAAACGATCCAAGCAAGCGTGTGCATGCTGGTGGTATTCATTGGCCTTTTCTCGTGCATAATCGATTGATCCAAGTTCTTGGAGTGCTGCAATTCCATCTTGAATCATCTCCTCCGTCGCCTCTTCGCATTTCCCCAGAACGTTTAGCAACCGAGTTTTAGCAGCTGAATCTGATTGCTCAAGTGCGTGTATGACCATCAAGGTCTGCTTTCCTTGAGCAACATCAGAACCTGTAGGTTTTCCGAGCGTTTCTGAGTCTGAAAGCACGTCAATCAAGTCATGCATGAGGTGGAATCAGCGACCAACGGACAGACCCCAGTCAGCGAGGCATTCGATTA
>JAKUNY010000113.1 GCA_022451765.1 Candidatus Poseidoniaceae archaeon | reverse complement strand
TAATTTCAGGAACCCCGACTGCGATACAGAATCAGACCCAGTACGTTGTATGGGCCAACAACAGCGGTGGCTGATTGGTGGCGTACCTCAACATCACCATCCTCGACATTGTTCCAGAAATCTCCTACCCGCCCGAGAACATGACCTTGACCAACGACACGAGTGTTGTGGATTGGCTACCGGTGAACATTGGGGGTCCTGCATTAACATGGAGCATTTCGCCAGCATTGTCTGAAGGATTGGAGTTCAACGAAACAACAGGCCACATTACGGGAACGCCGACTGAAGTGATGGATGTACGAACGTACGTGATTACGGCGACCAACACGGGCGGTTCAGCGACAACGCAAATCAACATCACCGTACTCGACCAAGTTCCAATGGTGGCATACGCTCCAGATGATGTGATTCTGCTCAACAATTCAACTGTCTTGACGATGGAAGCCATCTCAACAGGTGGCGTCGTGACCGGATGGACCATCTTGCCAGACCCATCACCAGGCTTGCTCTTCGATGTGAGTAATGGTACGCTGTCAGGTGTTGCAACACAGGTCCAGAACCAAACCATGTACACGATTACGGCATCCAACAATGTTGGTTCAATCACCGTTTACGTCAACATCACCGTCGAGGACTTGTTCTATGACATGGCACTCGGTCCGTTGTACCTCTTGAACAACTCCGAAATGGCTGCACTTGAGCCTAAATCAATCCTCAGCGACTCAACCTTCGAGATTGAACCAGACTTGCCAGAAGGTTTGTTCTTGGGCGCCGACAACGGTACGATTTGGGGAACGCCGACCGAACTGATGCATTTGACCAACTTCACGATCTATGCCAACAGCAGCCTGTTCAACGATGAGTTCGTTGTTCAAATCGGCGTACTGGAAGATACGGACTTTGACGGTCTACCGAACCAGTTGCCTGGTGATGCAGACCCACGTCGTGGTCTGATTGAAGATCTTGATGATGATGGCGATAACTACACCGATGTCGTAGAAGGCGACTGTTTCTCCGACCCGTTGGACAGCTCGGACGTTCCAGCCGATCTCGATGGCGATTATGTGTGCAATGCAATCGACGATGACATCGATGGTGATGGTTTCAACAACACGATTGAAACGAACACAAGTGCCTACATTGATGCCAACAATACGGGAACCGATCCTTGGAATGCGGATTCCGATGGCGACGGTGTCTGCGATGGACCAATTGCTCCTGCTCTACCAATCGATTATTGTGAAGCAGGTCCAGATGCCTTCCCGAACGATGCTGCTGCTTATCGAGACACCGATGGTGATGATGACCCGGACGAGTTGTTTGGTGAATCAACAACGGGGTTGGTCGAAGATATGGATGATGATAACGATGGTTGGTCCGACGTGGATGAAGCTGAGTGCGGCCAAACTGATCCCAAGAATAGGTTTGATACACCGGTCGATAGTGATGGTGATGGTATTTGCGACTTTAACGAAGACCTGTCCGGCAGTTATGGAGAAGGGGAATTTGAGTTATTGCACGGACAGCGCAACGGCACACTCCAGCCAATCATTACGGGCATGACCGTCGACATCTGGAAGATTTCACCCGCACTACCGTACGGCTTGTTCTTCAGCGGCGATACCATGGCTCGAACGTCAAACGGCAACGGAACAATCTACGGAGTACCACTCATTCCATCGAATCTGACGGAATACACAGTGACTGCAATCAACCTGTTGACAGGGAAAGAAATCTCAACCACGTTCAATCTCTCGGTTGCGGAGGATTACGACCTTGATGGTCTACCGAACAACAACTCTCGTCTTGGCTTGTTTGAGGCTGACTTTGACGACGATGGCGATGGATTCAATGATTCGTTTGAACTTGAATGCGGAGGCGATCCGTACAACCGCTCGTCGGTTCCAAAGATTGAATCCGATGGTTCTTGTTACGAATTCCGGTCCTATGAGCAACCTCCTGAGCGAGACAGGAACCCATTCAAGCCGATTTGCTTCCCAATCATCTTCCTCGTCTTGGCGTTCTTGCTCGTCGTTCCGATGATTTTGACGCGACGGAAAGAACGCATCGGTGTTCAAGCAGAGCACGTCTCAGCAACACCAGCAATTCAGAGTGGTTCGGGCACGATGACAGATCCATTTGTTCTCAGGGCTGCCAAGATAGCATACAACACGAAGACCAAAACCAAGGAACGAATCAGGTGCGCTGAAATGTCTCCGGGTTACGAAGTCAAGGTTCGTGAGACCAACCTTGAGATCAACAAGAAGCGATTTGGTGCAGTCAAATTTGGCGGCGTCCAGGATGGATCAGGCGTTCTCAAGTCAAACAGTGATGGTCTTCTGTTGCTTCAGTTCACCTTTGATGGAACCATTGAACCAAGCGAATACGGTATGGTCTACAAGAGCGAATTGGTTCTCGATGAAAAGACGTACTTCGTATGGCACGTTGAGACCAAGGCCAAGAAAAAGAAGTGATTATAGAGGTACTTCGTGCAACCACCCGAACATATCGTCCTCGGTTTCGTTTTGAATACCTGTAAGTTTGTCGTACAACGTCTTGGTGATTGTCCCAGGCGTTCCATCGCCGTAAGTCACCTTCGTATCAGCGTGGGTGATGCTACCGATTGGTGAAATAACCGCCGCTGTTCCACAGCAGAATGCTTCGTCTGCTGACATGGCAAATTCAGCACTGACTTTCTCTTCAACAACTTCGTAACCCATGTGTCGAGCCAGCGCAATGATGGAGTCTCGGGTGATTCCTGGAAGAATGGTTCCCGTTAATTCAGGCGTGTAGAGGACACTGTCCTTGATGCAGAAGAAGTTCGCAGCACCAACCTCTTCGACGTAGGTGCTGGTTTTTGCGTCCAAGTAGATGATTTCTGCATAGCCTTGGGCCTTGGCCAATTTGCTCGGCATCATGCCCGGAGCATAATTTCCGATCGCTTTGACACCACCAGAACCGCCCGGAGCAGCTCGATGAAATTCATCCGAAATGAGCAAGTCGATGGCGCGCATTCCACCCTTAAAGTACGGTCCAACCGGTGTAACGTAAACCATGAACGAGTAACTTGGTGCAGGAGAAACGCCGAGAACGGGACCGCTTCCCATCAACAATGGTCGGACGTACATCGCTCCTCGACCCATCGGTGGAACCCAGTCGATGTTGGCTTGAACGACTTGTTCTACAGCATCGATGAAAATGGATTCTGGAACAGGGGGCATCTTTAGTCGATCTGCTCCACGCTGCATTCGTCGAGCGTTCTCATCCGGACGGAAGAAAACAACACGATCTTTGTCGGTCCGATAAGCCTTCATCCCTTCAAACAGACCTTGACCGTAGTTGAGAACACCTGCAGCTGGTGAGATGGAGATGTTGCCATAGGGACGAAGATCACCAGGCATCCATGGTTCATCGCCCGTCGTTTCCGCGACGTACATGGTATCGGTCGGTGTTAACGAGAAGGTTAGTTTGTCCCAGTCGATATCTTTGCTCATAATCTCAACCCGTGATTCTCGCTAAGGAGATTCGGCTTTCAATTCTTGCTCATCGATTTTTTGCGAAATCGGAGATTTTCAAACCTACTGGGCAAAGGCTTGGTTTCAAGACGGTTGAGCCCGAGGCGTTGCTATGGAGGCATGGTCGGGCCGGTTTGGTGTCGTCAGTGGACGCTATCATTCGCACGGTGACGAAGACGCTCCGCAGACGACCGTCGAATTGTTTGGACGCTGCGAAGATGGTGCATCCATCTGTGTTCTCGTTTCTGGATTGCGGCCTACCTTCGAGATTGCACCCGTTGGTAAATGGGGCAAAGAGAGGCCAATCACTGATGTAGAAGAACGAGGTATCGAAGGATTGCGACGGCGATCTGACGTGATGGATGTCCGCGGACCCGTATGGAAATGGACCGATTTGGGCGAGAAGCCCGTTTGGACCATTGAGGCGGTTCAACCGTTCAATGTCCCTTCACTTCGCAGTGAATTGCAAAAGCAAGGTTGGACCATCTACTCTGGTGATATTCCGTTCGTCAACCGCCTATTTTTGAACAACGACGTAGGAATGCACCTCTCCATTGATGGCTTTCTCATCGATGAGCGGAAACAAAGCGCCGAGGATGGAGAACGCAATCTACGCGTCATTAAGCACGGTGGTGTGGGTCGATACCAAGTCGATTGCACCGTCTCTGTTCAACTTGAGAACGTCAAGCAAAGTGAGCCGTTTCAAGTCCCATGGCGCATCCTTTCCTACGATTTGGAGACGAGTATAGCCAACAATTCGATTCTCTGCGCTGCTGTGTGGGTTGAGGATATGATCAATGGTTCTCGTCGCGTGTACGAATACACAGGCGCTGAAGACCTCATCATGGAACAAATGACGGCCATGGTTCGTGAAGAAGATCCTGACATCATCACGGGCTACAACATCGACAACTTCGATTTTCCCCGATTGGTCGAGCGGATGGATCATCACACCAGTCGGAACCAATGGCAGGCTCGAAGCAACCTCCTGGGGTGGGGACGAACGCCTCATTTGGAAACGGAATGCAAGCGAACGAGAACTGGCGTCCTTCCTCGACGTCAATCGAACCGTGCTTGGAATCTCGCTGGACGTGCTATCGTCGATGCTTGGTGGCAAGCACGTCAAGCACTGCGGCCGCAACGTGAAACGCTTTCTTTCATTGCACGCCTCTTGTTTCCAGAGGATGATGACAAACAGAAGATTGACATCGATGCATCCAACATGGACGAAGAATGGGCGAGTCGGCCTGATGAGGTCATGGAATACTGTGTCCGGGATGCTGCCTTACCGCTCGATATCCTTCATGCCATTCAAGCAATTCGTCGAAAAGAAGCGGTCGCCTCGGTTGCTAAAGTTGCGTTTGAAACAGCTGCGAATGGAAGCACATCGCAATTACTCGACAGCCTTGTGATTCGTTTAGCCGACCGAAAGAACGTCGCCGTTCCATTAACCGGAAGTGCAGAAGCCAAGGAAGGACAGATCACGGGGGGCTACGTTCACGATGTTGAAGCAGGATTGCACCCATGGATTGCAGTTCTGGATTTCAAGAGTATGTATCCAAGCATCATGATCGGCAACAACGTCTGCTACACCACGCGGATTGACCCCTCTCATCCTGAACAACCTGCTGAAGCTGACCCTAC
>JAKUNY010000112.1 GCA_022451765.1 Candidatus Poseidoniaceae archaeon | reverse complement strand
TCGGTCAGGAGGCTCATGCGACCACCTTTTCAGATCGTCGGAAGATGTGCTTTGAAACACCCCTGATGAAAGGAAGCTTTGGCATTGCCATTATGACTTTGAACCGCAGACGCCAGTTGGATTGACCGCTCATGAACCGAACGAATTCATCACCGGAGAGCGATGAAGCCATCCTTCCAACCAACTTCGGTCCTTGCCGGGGCCAGTTTTTCAAGACGGTAAGCAATACGGCATCCATCCAGACATCGACCGCCTTATGCGGTCGCTTGAATCGAAGTGATTTTCCCTGTTTTGAAGCCTTGATGGCTCGTTGAATTTGTTGATGAATAAACACGAATGTGTACCCACTCGCTGGGCGTATTGCACCGGCATTGGCTCCTATTCCTGGTATGGTATCGTCGTGTGGAGACAAGGTTCCCATTGGGATGACGCCTTGTTCTTCATGAATGATGTTCGTGATTGATGCTCCGTAGTGATCCCGAAGGTGTTCATTGATGGCATCTACATAGAACTGGCGTTCCAAAACTGTCGTCGTGAAAAGCGTAGATTCAACCAGCGCTTGAGTTGGTGAATAAGGCAAGAGGTAGATGAAGTGCATTCCTTCGTTTTGGTCGACTCGGAAATCCATGAGTACTGCTGTCGAAGGGTCGAACACTGGCTTATCGACTTCAACCTCTTGTCCAAGAAAATGCTGCAACATGGCGTTTTTGCTCGCACGAGGTGGTCGTGAATCGAAGGTTTGAGCGGATTTGGAAGTTATCATTTCAGATTCTTCGATGAACTTTACACCGTGTTGTTCTGCCTTTTCTCGGCAGTTGTGCAGGTAATTCGCTTTGTGCATGATGTGGTATGCGTGCTTATCGGAATGCATCACACTCTTATTTCCATCAGTGATGATGGCCCACTTTGACCATGATGTTCTTGAGCTTTCGACAGCCATTTCAAGGCCATCCATCTTCCAAAAGCCGAGCATGTGGTCTCGTGTGATTGGTGCTCCAGATGGATGAACGATGGAAATTTCGTGGTTTGGCAATTCATCTGCATATGATGCAAGCATCATCGCTGCGACACCGTCGCCAAGTATCTGGGTCTTCATCCCCAAGTCCCACCTTGATTCTTGTAAGATCCAAGAGATTCGTGGAGGCTTGTGTTGTGTGACTTGCGTGGATGTGGGAATCGACGGAAGAGGCTCATGGAGGCTCGAACAGTGCAGAAGACTTTGCTTGATTTCGATGTCACTTGTCTTCGTCCATGCCAAGAGTCTTTTGTTCGCAAAAGTTGTATGCCTATCTGTCTATAGACCTTAGCAGCAACCCCAATTGAGAAATGTGCACGAGCAGGAAGGTAAGCCAATCCACGACGTCCACTTGCGTAGTATTGCTCTGCAAGCGAGAGCAATCGATGGACTGCTTCTGTAATCATGAGGGCCTCGTGCGAATAAGGGCTCTTTGAAGCCTCGATGATTTGTTGTGGCGTCATGTTGTTGACCCACGAGCCTGGAAGGTACCTACGGCCCATCTTTGCATCTTCAAGCACATCCCGAGCGATGTTCGTGAGTTGCATACCAATTCCGAGGTCCACTGCATGTGGCTTAGCTCGTGGCTCATCGGTGTTGAGAACGTCGCACATGAGCAGTCCTACCGTTCCCGCAACCTTGTAGGCGTATTGAATCAACTCTGACTCATCCGCAATCAGAACCTCATCCGCCTGATCATCAAGGAGCCCCTCAACCAGTGAGGAAACGACGGTGGTTGAGAGTCCGTATTCATCAACCATATCTGAGAATTGGTCGAGAAGAGGGTGCTCGCCCCACTGTCCTTGGTTCAATTTTGCTTGAATTTCTACAAGATGTTCTGGTCCGTTTTGAATATCGCCATCAGCCATGTCATCAAGAACGCGGCTGAAGGAATACAATCGAGCTGCATCATGGCCCATTTTCTTCCCAAGGAATCGGCGTGCCCAATGAAAACTTTCTCCACTCGTGGCAAGAATGAGTTCAGGGTTTTCAATGTTAATTGTTTGAACCATGACCTCCACCATGTAAGAATACTGTTAGGTTGGTTATAAGCGGTTGTTTATGTTTGCGATATTTCTGACAGCGAAAAGCGAACATTCTCAAGTAATGACACCAACGCCGAAGCATGGCTGCCACCGGGAATTCCAACAGGAATGCAGCCGTCATTGGAAGCGGTTTCGGTGGTTTAGGTGCTGCTATCCGCCTTCAAAGCGCTGGCATCCAAACCGTGCTCTACGAAGCAAGGGATTTGCCTGGTGGACGAGCCTATGTTTACCACGACGATGGGTTCACCTTTGATGCAGGTCCTACCGTTATCACTGCACCACATGTCCTCACTGATTTGTTTGACCTTACAGACCGAAAACTGGAAGATTACATCAAACTCATGGAAGTTCAACCCATGTACCGATTGATTTGGAGCGATGGTGATCGATTCGACTACGTTCGTGATGAAGCGACCATGGTCCAACAAATCGCTGAGCGCAGCCAATCCGATGCCGAAGGTTATCAGAAGTTTTTCGAATACGCAAAGAAGGTGTTTCACAAAGGCTACACTGAGTTGGCGGATCGACCGTTTCTCAAATTCTCTGATATGATGGCAGTATCACCAGCACTGATCAAACTCCGAGCAGACCGTTCAGTCTACAAGACCATCTCAAAATACGTCAAAGACGACCATCTCAGGCAAGCCCTCAGTTTCCATTCTCTTCTGGTTGGCGGCAATCCGTTCCAAACGTCATCCATCTACACACTCATTCACTACCTTGAACGTGAATGGGGTGTGTTCTTCCCTGAGGGTGGAACGCATGCCTTGGTACGAACGTTGGTCAAATTGTTTGAAGAATTGGGAGGAGAAATACGACTCTCAACACCGGTCAAGTCTGTTGATGTTCTCAAAAATGGAAAGGGGAATGTCCATCGAATCACGGATGGAAACGGCGCACAACAGGACTACGACATGGTCATTTCCAATGCTGATGTTCATCATACGTACAAGAAACTCTACTCAAATTCCAAGGTTGCACAAAAGCGTGCCAAGAAACTTGAGAAGATGGACTGGTCAATGTCCTTGTTTGTTCTTTATTTCGGTACGGACATTGAGTACAACGATGTTGCTCACCACACAATCTTGTTTGGACCACGGTACAAGGAATTGCTTGATGAGATCTTCAAAGGAAGCAAACTCCCGGATGACTTTAGCTTGTATCTCCACGTTCCAACTGTGACCGACAAGAGCCTCGCTCCAGAAGGCTGCAGTGCTGCGTACGTTCTCGCCCCAGTTCCACACCTTGGTCGAGCCGATGTTGATTGGGATTCCATCGCTGAGGAGTACGGTGACCGCATCATTGAAGCCTTGGAAGTTGAAATGCCTGAACTAAGTAAGCACATTGTTACACGACGACACATCACACCAAAGACCTTCGAAGATGAACTCGCAGCCTACAAGGGATCTGCTTTCTCCGTGGCTCCAAAACTCACACAAAGCGCTTACTTCCGTCCATCAAACAAGGACTCAGGAATTGATGGACTCTACATTGTCGGTGCTGGAACCCATCCTGGTGCAGGCTTACCGGGTGTCCTTAATTCAGCAAAGGCCACAGTCGACCTCATCCTTTCGGAACTTGACAACTGAGTCAAGAGAACCACGAATGGCGGCCAAAGTGATTCCTTGGAACAGCTTTGCCTGTTCGAGCGACATAATCAAACCCGGAAACGACAGAACGAAGGTAACGACGCATTTTCGGCTTAATCCAGAATTGATACGGTAGGATGGAAACGATCTTTGGATACCCTGCAAGAAGATACGGATGAACCGTAATCGTCAATTGAGATTTGTTCTCAGAAATAGCATCAATTTCCCATTGAACAAACGATTGCAAACCGTTCTCCTCACCGATACGCAAAGTGTACCCTTCACCCTCATCCCATGTCAAGAACTGACGAATGTAGGTTCGACCATTTAGGTAAACCAACCGATCGACATGCCCCTCATCGTCCCACTGGATGGTCTCATTTGATTTGCAAAAAGGATGGCTGTCATTGAGATTACCAGGAGCGCTGACCAGTTCCCAGAGAGCATCGCTCGAAACATCAAACGATTTTCTGACCGAAATCGGCGAGTTCGTCTTAATGCTCTTCATGAGCCTTGTTCCAGTTTTCTGCAATTGAATCTTTGTCTCAAAATGGATGACATTCTACACAGAAAACATTGACAATAGGGACGCTTACGCAGCATGGATTTCCTCACGCATGCGCTGGTTGGTGCGCTTCTCGGAGAGTTGAGTCCAGAACGAATCAAAAATCGACAAGCAAAAGGGGCGCTGGCGGCGATATCTCCCGACATTGCCAACCTTGTAGCTTACCCTTATTTGGGCATAAAATCAGGCAACATCATTCCATATGCTTACCCTCGAGATTTCTATGCAAACCCTTGGATTGTCGATCACTGGACGTGGGTTCCTTGGGAGATTACGCATTCATTCCTGTTCTGGGGACTTATCGTTATGCCTCTGCTGTTGTATTTCAAAAAACCACTTCTGTTCGGTGTTGCTTATGCCTCTCACCTGCTCTTGGACATGCCATCGCATTCTGGAATTTGGAGTACTGTGCCGTTCTATCCCTTCGAATATCGGTTTGATGGATGGTTCGATGCTTGGGCATGGGGTGCGCAAGAGATCTTCATTTCCGCAACAACCGTGTTTTTGTTATGGCGCTTTGCCGCTGCACTGAAACTTTCGGGTCCCGATCTGCTCGCATGGCCGCTCGAGGCTGAGTCCTGAGTCCGGGTGCTGGATTTGGTACATACCGTGCCCTGTGTCTTTGTCTTGTCAATATCGCTGAATGGATATACTTGAAGCGACTGCGATGTTCATGAGCGGCCTTGAAAACGGAAAGCGAATGTTTGGTGTCGGATTGTTGACTGTCTTGATGATGTCAGCAGCTGGATGTACTGAATTGTTGGAAGAAGTCAACAATGTTTTGGAAGAATATGACTTTGACATCTACTTAGGAGCAACCAGTAACGTAACACTCGAAATCTATCACGGTGAGAGTTTGGCAACTGCTACGATGAACTACAGGAGCACCATTGAACTCAATCACATCCTTGCTCCTTTGCATGCTTACAATTTCCGCTCGCATGCACTTGATGGAAACTACGACAACGTGACCTTCCATCGAATCATCAATGATTTTTTGATCCAAG